>NZ_BTPT01000018.1:0-102009 GCF_054408565.1 Vallitalea sediminicola | reverse complement strand
ATATCATAGGGCATTCTCTTGCTACATAATTTCTCGCACCGATCTTAGATGTCTCTTTCAATGTACTAATTGCCTTTTTGAGCTCTTTATTGGAATTGTTCAAATCCTTTTGACTACATTTAATTTTGCTTTCAACTCTTCTATATGTAGTTATATCTCGAAAAATAATAAGATATTGAGTTTCTCTTATTGAATAGACTTCTTTTACGAATATTATAAAACTAAGACCTTGAATCTTTATTTCTCTCTTTACATCCTTTAATTCATTAATTATTTCTTTATTCAGTATTTTTTGTATCACTTCAGTAGCTTCATCATCAAAAATATTCTCCAACTTTTCATTGACATAGATAACATCACAACTAGATCCTAACACACATATAGGTGTATCCAGTTTATGTACAATCTCATGCTTCATAATTGGCGAGAGATTCAAAAAATCATGTTTAAAAGTAGCATATACATAAGCAAGTGTAGACCATGTAAAAACAATAGGAGTAATATCAAAAATTACTGGTATACCAAGCGAGAAAACAAATCTATGTATTACCTTAGTTATATATAAAAAATTAAATATCAATGGTACTAATATTCCTCCTGAAATAAAATATTTATACCATCTATTTTTATGTCGAAATCTTATTTTGAATGTTTTATAACAGTATACGAAACCTACAGCAATAAAAGTATATACTATTAAAGTATGGATATAGAAAAGTATACCAAAACTGTCACCCCAAAAATCATAAGTAGCATAAAACATGTGATGATAAGGATTAGTTATAACAGCTACAATCTGTAAAAGCGACAATGTATAAATAGGACATTTAATTCTATTAGGTAATGATTTACCCTTGTAATAAGCATAACCAAATTCCAAAAAAGCTACTTCAAAAACACAAGCACAAGCATAATATCCTACAATAAACCACCATCTTGAAATAACAGTAGGAGATACCGTTTTGAATATCTTAAATACCATCCAGCCAATCATACTTACTTGCATGACTAAAAAAGCTTTTAAAGCATAATCTTTATTAGCCTTTATATAAAACATCATAAAAAAGATAATGGCTAGAATTATCGCTACAATATGCACTATACAAATAGTCTGTATTTCCAATTTTAATATGTCCTTCATCATTCTATCCCATTTTCTACAGCATATACCGCCAGCTGCAATCTATCCGAGATACCAAGTTTCTCATAAATCCTACTAACCTTATTTTTTATTGTACCTTCAGTATAGCTAAAAAATGTTGCAAGTTCTTTGTTGCTTTTACCATCTACGATAAGCTTAATCATATTAATCTGTTCTATGGATAAAATATCTGTATAATTCTTTTTACCTTCTGCCATTTTTCTGAACTTATCCACCATAATATTCTTAACGCTTTTATGTATAACAGTCAAACCATAACCTACACATTTAATGGTTGTTATTAACTCATCGGGATCAATATCTTTTGTTATATACCCATCCGCTTGTGATAGAAATGACTCCACAATATTTTCCTTATTTTCAAAGGTTGTAAGTATTATGATTTTAATATTCTTATACTTATTTTTAATTACTCTCAGTGCTGAAATACCGTCCATTTCTGGCATCTCAATATCCATAAGCACTATATCTGGATGATGAAGTTTACAAAGTTCTATAGCTTCTTTACCATTTGTAGCCTGACCAATGACATTAATCTTTTCATCTATACTTAATATCTGACTCAGTGATTTTCTGAGTAACGACTGGTCATCTGCTATTATTACGTTAATCATAACTACCTCCTATTTTTTACATTTTATTCATAGTAATTCATATATGCTGTAACTGCACTTCTAACATCTTGTAAATCATCCTTTGCATGCTGAATTATGTCTACTATGTTCTTATCAAAATCATCATCTACATTTTTACTTAATTCATCTATATTGGTTTTTAATTTACGCATGGATTTGTACTGGTTATTTGCTATTTCTGAGAGAAGATTATTGATTTCTTTTTCTTTTTCCATTTCATAAACAATATCTTTGTATTTAGTAAGTTTGTTATTAGCTCTAGTCGTTTGATTTTGCTTGATTTTCAATTCATCTAACATATTGATAAGCTCTGTTATATCAATGAATGTTATTATATATCCAACGATTTGATTATCTTTTAGTAGTTCTTTTTTATTGTATTGAAAATAGATTTTCATTTCCCTGCTACCAACGTATTTTATAAAAGATTTATCATAAGCAATTCTCGTGGTTACTTCGTCACTAAAAATATTTTGGATATTTTCCACATCAAATATATTTGTTCTATTAAAGATATTTGAATTCATTACTCTAGTATTCTTATAGATGATATATCCATTTTCATCAGTTATAAAAACATAATCAAGTATAAAGTCTTTTACCGCACCAAATATGGACGAACTAATTCTATAGGGCATTAATCTTGTTGATATGACACTAAAATTAATATTAAATAGTATATATATAAATTTTTCTGACTCGCTACCAGACAGTTGTAGTACTACTGGAAGTCCAAACAAGAATATAGTTGTTACAATTGAAAATTTATCTAGATTTTTTTTTGCATATAAATGCGTAAGAAGAATTAAATAGGTTATAATGTAAATCCATAAAAATATATCCGACATAATATTAAAAAACTCAATAGTGCTTTTCTTATATGCTATTTCTTCTATGAACCTACAAACAATAGATAATCCAAGAGAGAGCTGGGTAAAAATTAAGGATTTGTTGTTTTTAGAACTTTTATACAGACATACCATCAAACTTATTACAATGAAAATTATAAGTATTGTAAAAAAGATGATATTAAAAAATTGTTCTGTTGTATAATATCTGCCATCTCCCATTTTGTTCCTCCAAAAGTTGTGTTTCTATTATTATACAATAAACTAACGTCATTATAAAGTAACCGTAGTCATTAGTTGTTGGTTTACTATAAAAATGGAAAATAGAAGATATAAGATAGACTCTAGTTAGCTATTATACCTTAAAAGCTATGTATAAATTATGGCTAAATAGAGTCTATATAATATCTATCTTTTCTTTACTTACAATCGACGTATCCTTTGTAATAATCAATTTTTTTATTAATTTTTTCCAGATTTTTTTTTGTTGATTCAATATTTTGAAGGACTTTATTTTTATGATTTGTCAGAATTTCAAGTCTTTCTTTTAAAGTGTCTTCAGTATTGGTAGCTAAACTAAGCCTAACTATTTCTTTTATATCTTTTAGAGGCATACCTGTTTCTTTTAAACAGCATACTAATTCTAACCATTGAATATCGGTTGTCGCATATTCCCTAACACCATTTTCAGTCCTTTTTACTTCAGGTATAACTCCCTCTTTTTCATAATATCTTATTGTATGGCTACTAAGATTTAATTTGTCAGATACATCTTTAATTGTAAAACTCAATTCATCACCTACTTTAATTTTTATTTATATGCTTGCTTAAGAATATTAGTAGCATCAACTAGTGTCAATTTATATGGATCTAATTCAAATAAGCCGCCCATAGTATCCATAGCATTTTTCGCATATATTTCTAATTGATCTTTTTGTATTCCATAATCAGATAATTTCAGCTTATCTACTCTACAATCTTTTTGTAATTTTAAAAGTATATTAACAAAATCTATTGGTTCATCTGCATCTTTATTACCTAATGCTCTTGCCATATTTATAAATCTCTCTGGTACTTTATCCATAAAAAATCTATAATATGCTTCTGATATCATTATCAAACCAGCTCCATGTGGAAGCTCTGGATGATAAGCACTTAGAGCATGTTCCAGTGAATGCTCAGATATACAACTGGATGTTGATTCAACAAATCCTGATAAAGTATTTGCAAGAGCCATATCTGTTCTTGCTTCTTTATTATTCCCATCATTCACTGCTTTCGCCAAAGACCTTCCTATTAATTCAATACTTTTTAATGCATACATATCACTGATTTCATTGGATATATTAGCAAGATAGCCTTCTGTAGCGTGAAATAGAGCATCGAATCCTTGATATGCAGTAAGTTTTGTTGGTACACTCATCATCAAATCAGGATCTACTATTGATATCCTAGGAAATGTATCGTTATTACCATAACCAATCTTTTCATAGGTATCTTCTTTTGTTATAACTGTCCATGGATCTGCTTCTGTACCAGTACCAGCAGTTGTTGTTATTGCAACTATTTCTAATGGCTTATTACCTAGAGGTAACCCTTTACCAGTTCCACCATGTACATAATCCCAATAGTCACCTTCATTGGTTGCCATAATTGCAATGCTCTTTGCAGCATCAATACTGCTTCCTCCTCCAAGACCTATTACAAAATCGCAATTATTTTTCTTGGCAATCTCTGAACCTTCCATTACATTTTTGTATGTAGGATTTGGTTTAATTTTATCATAAACAACATATTCACATGAATTATTTTCAAGTAACTTACATAGCTTATCCAAATATCTATATCGCTTCATTGAAGTCCCTGAAGATATTACAATCAGTGCTTTTCCCCCTGGTAGCTTGATTTCTCCTAGCTTATTAATCATTCCACTGCCAAAAAATATTTTCGTTGGAATATAATACGAAAAATTTTTATCCATAACATAACCCCTTTTCTTATTAATTATTTATTGGTTATTTTTATCTTACCCCTTAGAGTTAGCTCTAAGTCAAGAACTTTTTTTAAGTCTAGTTTAAAAGTCTAGATATTAATAAATAACCTCTCTAAAAATAGTATATAATATTTAACTAGAGAGGCTTAAATTCCCAATATATCAAAATCATAGTTCATAAATCCACTATCTTCTATTGTTGTGATATGTGGAGTTATACCATAACTTTGAATTAACAAATCATTTTTATCTAGATACCCTTTTATACCTTTATCTTTATAAAAAACAGATACTTGAATACCAAAATGAATTATATCCCCTTCCCATATTCCCTCTTCTTCTCTAATTTTAATTTTATTATTGTTCTTATCTACGTAATATTCACCTTTGTTTGAAAGATATATTTTGCTATTGATTTTAGGCTTTAAATATTTATATAAATTCTTAGGTCCACAATATGGGATGTCGTATCCTAACCTCAACATTCATTTCTTTTTCTAGAAAGCAACTGAACTCTTCCGAATCTAAATTGATGATTTATTGTCGTTTGGAAAATATTTTATGATGGTTTCTAGATTCTTGAGTTCATTATGAAAAGGTGTCATTATCTGAAAATCATTTTGTTTTATACCTTTTCCATGTATACGTTTGCTAAAGTTAGCTAATGTTCCCGATGGTCCTACATCAATAAAGCAATATTCTTCATTAATATCTAAACTATTCACAGCCTTCTGGAATTGTATTGGTTTCCTAACCGTATTCCAATAATAATCATTTTTCATGTCTTTCATATGATTACCTGTTACACAAGAGATATAATTTACTTGTGGCTCACTAAATGTTTTGGTACGCAAATAATCCTTATACGCTATTGCAACTGTATCCATCATGGAAGAATGAAAAGCATATCTTACTGGTAGCTTAGCGCATATGATTTCCTGAGATTTTAGATGTTTTTCTATTTTATTGATACCTTCTATACTTCCAGATACTACAAAATGGGAATCAAAGTTCACAGCAGCCATTTCTGAATTATTCTTTAATATTGAAATATCATCATATATTTTTTTGTTTTCCAAAATTGCTAACATGGAACCTTCCTTACAACTGTCTTTTACTAGTTGTGACAGTTTCAATATTGATCTTATAGTATCATTATAACTCATAACATTGGAAACTGCCGCTGATGTATATTCACCAATACTAGCTCCAATAACATAGTCTGGATTTATTCCATTTTCTATTAACAGATTGGCTAAAGAATATTCAACCATGAATATAGCTACTGATGTATATAATACATTATCAAAAGGATTCTTTAACCCAGATTTATACAAAACATCTATTATTGATTTTCCCATGCTATCTTTTACTACTTCATCTAACTTATCCATCGATTTTCTAAAAACTGTATTATTTTTATACAAATCCAGTCCCATATTATAGTACTGAGAACCCTGCCCCGAAAACATAAATACTACTTTCATTTTTCTAGCTCCTCTCTAATAATTTATATTCACAGCATAATAAATCATAGCTATATATTTTATGCACCCTATATAACTATAAATTATTTATTATTGCATTATAAACTGTTTCATAATTAAGCTTTAAGTCACATTTAGATGGATAACATATAGTAACTAAATATTTATCGACCTTATAAGTTGTAGATTTGAACATCTTAAAATTTTTGTAAGAACCATTTATACAATAATCATCACCTTCTATACGTTCAACTTCATATGTTTTCAAAGATGTTAAAAACCCTATTCTCAGCACTTTTGATAGTGCTTCTTTTATAGTCCATAGAGTTACAAATCCCACTTCTGCTCCCAATGAATGTTGTTCTACTAATTGTATTTCTTTATCAGTCAATTGTGTCTTTATTGCTTTTGTATAATGTTTATCAATTCCTTCAATGTCTATCCCTATTGGATAAAATTCTTTTGTAGCTGCGGCCATTCCTATATGTTTAGTATGGGTAATAGTCACAGTGATGTTATGATTATTACATTTGACAATAGGATTACAAAATATTCCTTTTTCTATGGATATACTTTTATAATCATTACAATCCATATAAGATGCAATAGCTCTTTTGGAAGATACTCTGCCCAATAGATAAGAAGTTTTTCTAGCATCATATTTTAGTTTGTTGTAATAATCTTTTTCGTCCATGTTTAAATATGTATCAATAAACTCATTTTCTATACAATCAATGTTTTTTAAAGAACAAAAGCTCATTGTTATTGGTATTGATTTATTGTTTTCAACCAATTCTGTCGTTATATCTGTATATTTCATCATTACCTCCACTAGTAGTATAATCTTGATTCAACCTTTTAAATTAGCAGAAATTGAATAAATCCTTCTGGTTTTTCCTCATTCTAAAATCTATGAATGTCTGCTTATCTTCCAATATAAGATATATGTTATTGTACTTAAGATAATCTAACTTATGTCCTGGTTTTAATCCATAGGAATGAGCAGGGTACACTCTTATAGTACCTGCTATCTCCTTTTTTATCTTCTGAATACTATGATACATCTTTTCAGCAGAACCACTATAGGATGTACATAAACCACACCCTTCACTAAATAGTGTATCCCCAGTAAATATATGCTTCTCACATAAGAAACAGGTACTTCCTATTGTATGTCCAGGTGTAAGCATACACTTAATTGATGTATTGCCTAATTTCAATACTTGATTATCATTTATTCTTATCTGATTCTTGCAAGTAAAACCAAAGCATTCTGATTCATCTGCTGATATATATACATCTACATCATACTTATCAACCAAAGGATTTACTAAATTTATATGATCATAATGTGCGTGAGTTATTAAAATACTTTTTAGCTCTATTTGATACTTAGTTATTGTCTTCTCGATTTCATTCAATTCCCAAGTAGGATCTATTATAGCTCCATAACGAGTTTCATTATCTATTATAATATAAACATAATTTTTGAAATAATTATGTCTAAGTTTTAAAGTAACCATTTGATATGTTTGGTCCATTCAATTTTACCCTTTCATACTATATATTATCTTGTTCTTCATACTTTACCTATAGCTCTGTATTCACTGTATCGTTTTTGCATTAATCTTCTTTATCCAATGATAGTCATTCCTTTAACTCTTGTAATATCCTCACCTTTATTTCCTTGAAAATACATTCTTTTGCGCACTTTAAGATTTTCTATAACCTTCCGGCATAGTCTTTCCAAAGTTTATAGTTATATTTTCCTCTAAGGTCTTTCCTTTTTATTGTTCAATTACAGTTATTTTTGACTTTTAAATAAAGTTCATCTGTCTTAATTTCAACATATGGTAAATTTAATTCTTGGGTAACTTTTAATAAATTATTTAGTACACTATAATCCATATTTTCTCCTTATATTTTTTACAGTTTATTTTTTATATTACATCAGCTTTATTAGTTTTTAAATAACTTCCTTATTTGCCATTATATCATATAATTTGATATATTTTCAAACTATTTATCATCATAACTTCATGATTTGATTCATGCTTTACGATTAAAATTACTATAATCATAAATGTATTCGCACTAATTTTCACCAATCTCTTTTCCATTGTACACCTTACCTTATCTCTTCAAATTAGTTTATTTATAGAATAAGTACAGATTAATAAATAAGCTATCTAAACTATTATTGATCAATAGATTAGACAACTTAATTTATTTACATACTTTTTCATTTTTGCTTAAAGGAATATTAACTTGAAATACGGTCCCCTTCTTGGAATCCAAAATACAAATTGTTGAATTTTGTTTTTCAAGCATCTTCTTGACTAAACTTAATCCAAGACCCGTACCTGATAATTTCTTGGATTTATTTTTATCAACTGTGTAAAAAGGTTCAAATACCCTTTTTTTGTGTTCATCTGGTATTCCGATTCCAGAATCAGCTATTTTAATTTGGTTAACCCCTTTGTTAACGCTACTTGTAATATTTATTTCACCATTTGTTATGTTATATTTAACTGCATTATCAATTAAATTAATGAAAATCATCATAAAACTTTCTCTATCCATATATACTTGACAAGGCTCTAATTGGTGATGAAATTCAATTCCATACTTAGAAGCTTTGACCCTCAATTTTTCTATGATTTCTTCTAAAAGTATGTGAGTATCAATCTTCTGTTTATCAACTTCAAAATCATATTTTTCTAAACTTGATAAGTGCAATACCTTCTCAACCATTTGATTCAATCTACTAAGTTCCTTATCGACAATGATATAGGATCTATCTATTAGATCTTCATCATCATTATACAGATTCATTAAATCAAACTGAGCTTTTATAACAGTAATGGGGGTCTTGAATTCATGTGTTATATTGCCAATAAATTCTTTTTGTTTCTTTTCTAACTTTTGAACATGTTCTAAAGCCAATTGAAGTTTAGCTTTTTCATCACTAAGCTGCTTAATATTTTCTTGTATCTGTGAAGACATAGTTTGTATCCCTGTGCTTAATTCACCAAATTCATCTTTATCTTTGATAAGTAGTGAGCTGATATCATATTGTCCTTTTTCAATAAGCCTAACAGACTTTCTTAATTTTTTAATTTTATTTACTATATTTATAAAAAATACTCTCCCTATTATAAATGTAACAACAATAGATATCACGCCAAATTTGATAAACAATTTCCAAGTATCTTGATTAAAATTGTTTTGTAAATTAAGATTATATTCTAATTGCATAACTCCAATCTGACCATTAAAATCATAGACTGGTGCCACATATATTATCTTATCAACAATTTTTTTATATAAAATTTGGTTATTCAAAGCTTTAGTAATGATATCCCCATACTCATTTTTAAAATCTTTAAACACCTCATTACCAATCTGTCTACCTTGATTATCAAAAATAATTGTGTGAATACCTAAAATACGTTCTAATTCAATGGTTAATTCATAAGCTTGCTTTATATAAAAAGTTTCAAAGTCTTCAATTTCACTAGTTAGATATCTTTCTCTTATGTATAGATTAGCTGTTTTACTACTTTCTTTTAGATATCTTTCATATTCCTTCATCTGATTAGTACGAATACCCTTCATTGTTAAAATACTAATAAGAACTAAATTAATCAATAATAGAAAAATAATAAAAATTGTTAGTTTATGTTTTATACTGATTCTCATTCTATATGCTCCAACATTTTATATCCTACTTTGGGAATAGTCTTTATTAATCTACTGTATTTCCCTAACCGCTTACGAATACGTTGGATATGTATATCTACTGTCCGTGTACTACCATAATAATCCATATCCCATACTCGATCTAAGATAATATCTCTTGTAAAAGTTATTTTTACATTCTTCATTAAAAAAACCAGCAAATCAAATTCTCTAGCCTTAAGATCAATCTGTTTATTATCCATATATACAACTCTCTCTAATATATTAACTTTAATACCATCAATGACTAAAATATTATCATCCACTGGCTCTCTAGATACATCATTCTTTTTATTGATTCGTCTTTCAAGAGATCTAATACGAGCTAATAATTCTTGTATTTCAAAAGGTTTAGTAATATAATCATCAGCACCTAGTTCCAATCCCAATATTTTATCTACCAGAGTACTCCTAGCAGTAAGCATGATAATACCCATCTTGGAAGTATCTTCAATATTTCTGCATATATCGTAACCATTATACTCTGGCATCATAATATCTAGAATAAGGATATCAGGTTGCTCCTTTCTGATAAAGTCAAGAGCTGCTCTACCATCATATGCCTTATATACTTGATAACCTTCACGGCTTAAAGCATAAGCTATTGCATCTGTAATATTTTCTTCATCATCAGCTACTAAAATTTTTGTCATTTTTCCACCCACTTAATAATTAATCATTAAAATTTACTATTTTACAACTTAACTCTTTATAAAAATACACCGATTCTGAACACACTATTTTGTTTGAGTCTTTATTCCAACATAAAGATTTACATTCACCGAATATAGTCACTTTCTTATCACTTTTAAAGTCATATATATATTTTCTTTCCTCTCCCATAGGATAAATAGCTTCATATATTAATTTACTTTTATCTGGTGATAAATAAAAACCTCCTACAAAATCATGAGTTTTATCAATCATTTTTATCAAATTGCCATTATCATCTGTCTTCCATAATTCTCTAGGTATCTTGTTTTGTATTACCTTTGCTACATCATCAATTTCTATGACATCTTTATCATAATCATATGATTTTATATACCCTTCCTTAAACGTATTATTTTTCATATTAAAAATAAAATTCTTACCATTACAAGAAACTACTTCTAATTCATAACCTTTAACTTGTATCCTACAAATTTTGTTGTTTTTCTTCTCATTTTCATAAAATTTAGTACTTATTTTCTTTGAAAACTCACTTAATTCTTCTCTATCTTCACCATAATGCAAATCCAAGTATTCCTCATAACTATCAAAATAATCTTTTAAGTTGTTAATAAGTTCTTCTGGTAATTCTATTTCAATTTTTTGTTTACTTGCCATATCATACCTGTATACTTGAAATCCTTTTGTATAATACATTTGATCTTCATTAATATATTTTGAACTTACTACATTTCCATCTATCCTAATTAACTTACCCTCGTTTATATCATAGAATAATAATGCGTAAGGTTCTGATATGTAAGAATCTTTTTGCTCTATGACCTGTTCCATAAATAAAACATAATTTTCGCTTAGCTTATATTGATCCAAGCAATTTGCTTGCTCATACCAGTATTCAAACCCTTTATTAGTATCCTTATTATTGGTTACATTTTCAACTGTCTTATCCCTTACATTATAAATAGCTATATTTCTGATACCATCTTTAATAGCTACTCCTAATATCCGATTATCATCTAACCAATGGAAACCTGCAAAATCTTTTACTTCAATAATTTGTTTTATTGCTAAAACATCATTTATATCTTTCTGCTGATTGTCAAGAACAACCACTTCGCCATTATCATTATCACTTCCCTTTGCCTTAGCATTACCACATGCAGTTAGACTACTTATTACCATCCCTGCTGTCAGTAATATACATAATGTTTTCTTAAAACTACGTTTTACTCTTCTCATACTTAATTTCTCCTTTAATCTTAGTAAGGTTATTATATATTACCTCCTTATAAAAATTATAAAGTAATCTTTTATCTAAATCACATAATAAATATTTCTAAGTTGTAAACTTTCACTTTCAATCATTCAAAATTACTATTTTACATTTCAGTTCTTCAGCAAAAAATACAGATTGTGCACAAACTAATTTATTAGATTCTTTATTCCAATAAGCACCTTCATACTCCCCAAATATAGTCACTTTCTTATCACTCTTAAAATCATATATATATTTTCGTTCTTCTCCCCTAGAGTAAATCAGCTCATATATTAGTTTATTTTTATCTGGGGATAAATAAAAACCTCCCACAAAATCATGAGTTTTATCAATCATTTTTACTGAATTACCTTTATTATCTATCTTCCACAATTCTCTAGGTATCTTATCTTGTATTAATTTTGCTACATCACTAATTTCACTGACATATTTATAAGGAACATTATCTGACTCTATGTAACCTTTTTTAAAAGTATTAATTTTCATATTCAAAATAAAATTATTGTGATTATAAGAAACTATTTCTAATTCATTCCCTTTAACTTTCAACTTCTCAATGTGATTATTTTTCTTATGGTTTTTATATATTTCAAGACAACTCTCCTTAACAAGCTCACTTAATTCTTCTCTATCTTCACCATAATGCATATCCAAATATTCTTCATAACTATCAAAATAATCTTTTAAGTTGCTACTAAGTTCTTCTGGTAATTCTATTTCAGTTTTCTGTTTGTTGACCATATCATACTTATATACTTCAAATCCTTTTGCATAATATAATTGAGTATCATCAACAAGCTGATCATCTGTAATATTTTCATCTATCCTAATTAATTCATCTTCTTTTATATCATAGACCAACAATGCATACGGTTCTTCATAATTTCTATTGAGCATTATTTCTTCAAATATAACATAATCTTCAGGTATATCATATTGTGTTATACATCCAATTGTTTCATGCCAAAACTTAAAACATTTATTTTTCATATCTTTATTATCAGTTAAATTATCAGTTGTATCATCTTCACTGTTATAAATAGCTATATTTCTAATACCATCATTAATAGCTACTCCTAATATCCGATTATCATCTAACCAATGGAAACCTACAAAATCTTTTACTTCAATAATTTGCTTAATTGCCAAAATATTATTTATGTCTTCCTCTTGATCATCTAGAACAACAATACTTCCTTCATCCACACCTTTTGCATTAATATTACTACATGCAGTTAAATTACATGTTGTCATGCTTGCCATTAATAAAACACATAAGATTTTCCTAAAATTCATCTTATCCATTATACATCCTCCTTAATTTTCAAATGAGTATCTAATCTCCCATTTATAAAAATTATAAGATCATTATTTTTCAAAACTATATTAAAAATGTTTCTAAGTTGTAAATTATAAATTTTAACTTGAATTTCTATATTACTGCCCATAATCATGAGTAACATTATATAATAATATACAATTATTATTCAACCTGATTTTCTTATTATTAATTAAAATGTCTCTTTTTTATAAACACATGATAATTGCATATCTATTCTATAACATTAATAAACTCAACCAATATTCTTATCTTGTAAAGAATATTGGTTGAGTAATCCTTCTAACCACATCACTTAAAATTAGTTATAGTCTCAAGGGCTAATCCAACTTGATATATTATTCCATCATCCATGATAGATAGGAACTTATAATATTTATTATCTTCAACTCGTCTTTTTATTGGAGTTGAAATATATTTTTCATTACCATTTCTGAGCTTTTGATATATAGGATCTATTTTAAATAAATCTAAACCAATAGCTTCTCTTGCATTGCAATATTCTACAATTCCTTGATTATTAGTTATGTATACAGCATCTACACCTAGTTTTGGAATCAATACATCTATATTTTCATTAGAGATTTGATAATATTGGTTATTGGTATCAACTTTCAACTGTTTCACAGCTTCAAGCATCTTACCTTCCATTACTTTGTTGGCAACATTCTGTAACATTGAATCAGCACTATTAGTAAGATCACCTGTGATATTTTTTAATGTCTCACATTCTTCATCTTGAACTATTACTTGTGCCGCAGTTTCTTGCATCTGGGAAGTTATTTCTTCAGAAAATGAAGTAATATCCAATACATTAGCTGCTATATTTTCACTGCTTAACCTCACCTCTTGAATTGAATTACTCATTTGGTTAATTTTTTCCATACTAATATTTAATGAATCTTGAATACTATTAAAATCATTTATATTCTTAAGAATTACTTCATAACTTTCGTTAACAGAAATGCTTCCATCTTCAATTGATTTTGCAAAAGTAAGTAGATCATTTTGTAAAATCATAATTACTTCTTTTATTCTACTAGATACATTATTAGTTTCAGCTGCGAGTCTGCTGACTTCATTAGCAACTATTGTAAATCCTTTACCTTGCTCCCCTGCTCGTGCAGCTTCGATTGAAGCATTTAGAGCCAGCATACTGGTATGCTCTGCAATGGAAGATACCAAACTATTTAAATTGGTTACTTCCTCTGAATAATTTTTCAACACAGATATCTGTCCACTGATATTTGAGAATAATTCCTGTACATTTATTATTTTATCTTGAATTTCTGAGGTTTCTTTTATACCATTTTTCACACTTTTTATTGTGGAAGAAGCATAGGATGCTGTTTCATCCATTTTACTACTTAAATTGAAAACTGTTTCATATATTTGGTCAATTTTGGCTCTTATTTCTTGGAGCATTATGAATTGTTTTCCTCCATTTGTTGATGTCAAATTTGCTGAAGATGCCACCCTATCCATGGAAGAATCAAGTTTGACTGATATAGCAGTTAGCTGAGCTGAAATTTCATTAATTTTTTGAGAGATATAAACTTGTTCTTTAAAACTTGATTTAAGATTAGATATCAAATGTTTTAATTCCCTGTCACATGCTTTGTCTCTAGTTGTCAATTCAGTAACATCAAACATAAGATTATTATTATTAATTCTTTTAATACAATTAATGAATGATTGATACTTTTTCTGCTTATTTGTTTCATATACTATACTTATGATTATTGATATCATCATTGTAATTAAAATACCAATTATCATTCCGTCTTTTATAGTACAAGCAACAAGAACTATCAAGGAATATATACCCCCTAAAACAACACCCAAAAAGATACCTTTTTTCATAATGTACTCCTTTAATCTTAATAAAATTGTTAAGCTTTTACAAATAAAGCTCTTATCGGCCTTATTTTTTCAATATTTCTTATAATAATTATTATATCATATTAAAAAAACCTTAACAACATTATCAGATTCAAGTTACTTATATAATACTAAATACTCTGTAAGTATGCCTTAATAATATTAGATGTCTTTTTAGAAATGTCATATTCACCAAAACAAATTGCCCAATTATATAATATTCCTCTTGAAATAATTAGTAACTCTTCTGTTATTTGATCTGCAGTTTTATCCGAAGATAATTCTCCATTACCTAAACCTTTTTCAACTAATTGGTGTAAACCTTTTGGTAATCCACGTTCAGCTGAAAGAAAGAAAGCACTTGCGTTATCCATTTGTGCTTTGTATATGTTTCGAATTATATCTACCCCCATATTTTTTGCATAGAGACCTTGTTCACATAGATATCCTATAATCGCATTTTTTATAGTTGAAGAATCTATTTTCTTAATGACTTCTTCTTGAAAAAATTGATCAGTACGTGTATAAGCAGCAACAACAATACCTGATTTGCTACCGAAATGGTGATAAAAAGCACCAGTAGATACCCCTGAACTTTCGCAAATTTCCTGGATACTTATATCATCAAAATTTTTATATTTCATTAGCTTAAGTGCCTCATCTAATATATGACTCTTAGTTCTTTCCGCTTGAAGAGTTCTAGATGTCTTCTTTTTCATAATTCGTATATCTCCTTTTTACTATCTTACATAATAATATATATTATAATGCTCTATTAATCAACAAAAGATAATTTTTTGTTACTATAATTAATAGCTTCTTACAAATTTATACATTGATAAAAAATAAACAAAATCCTTGACTACTTCCATAGGATATACTATACTGAATTTAACATAATTAATTCGGTGAAACTATTATGTTGAATCATAATTTGTAAAGGAGAGGCTTATATGGCAAACTATTATCCAGAATTATTTACTCCAACGTATATTGGAAAAGTAAAGATCAAAAACAAATTGTCAATGGCACCAATGGGTCCTGTTGGTTATGCAGATGCAAACGGAGCTCTAAATCAAAGAATCCAAGATTACTATGTTGAGAGAGCAAAAGGAGGAATAGGTCTAATTATTACAGGTATCTGTAATGTAGATATGGACATGGAAAAAATGGCGAAAGCTGGTCTTCCTAGCCCTACTCAAACCCCTCTTGCTTTTATCCATTCAGCATATCAAATGAATGAACGTATCCATGCTTATGGCACTAAAGTATTTATTCAGCTTACAGGTGGTCTTGGACGAAGTGCTTTACCTGGATTCGTAAATAAGTATATTGCTCCTTCAGAAAATGAGAACCGTTTTGATCCTAATATCGTACACAGAGAAATGACTATAGAAGAAATTCAAACATTAATTCAAAAGTTTGTTACTGCCGCAGTAATCTCTAAAAAATCAGGATTTGATGGCGTGGAGATTCATGCTGTTCATGAAGGTTATTTGCTAGATCAATTTGCAATATCATTTTTTAATAAAAGAACAGATGAATATGGTGGTTCATTAGAAAACAGATTACGTATCGCCACTGATATTGTAAAAGGCATTAAAAAGGCATGTGGAAATGATTTTCCAGTTTCATTAAGATATAGTTTGAAAAGTTGTATGAAAGGTCTTAGACAAGGTGGTCTTCCTGGAGAAGAATATGAAGAGGTGGGAAGAGATATTGATGAAGGTATTGAAGCCGCTAAGATTCTGGTTGATGCTGGATATGATGCTCTTAATGTAGATGCTGGAACTTATGATTCATGGTATTGGAATCATCCACCTATGTATTTTGAAGAAGGTACATATCGTGAATTTGGAAAAATATTAAAAGAAAACGTTGACGTCCCAATTATTTTAGCTGGTAGAATGGAAAATCCTGATATGGCAGTTGAATCTTTAAAAGATAGTTGTGATATTATTGGTTTAGGTAGACAATTATTAACTGATTCAAATTATCCAAAAAAAATACGCGCAGGTAAGTTAGATGAAATTCGGCCATGTCTAGGATGTCATGAAGGATGTCTTGGAAGAATATCCAACGCCCCTGTTAGCTGTGCTGTTAATCCAGCTTGTGGACGCGAAAAAATATATGGTCTTACTCCTACAATGAAAAAGAAACATTTTCTTATCATTGGTGGTGGAGTAGCTGGAATGGAATCAGCTAGAGTATTAGCGCTAAGAGGTCATGAAGTTACTCTATGTGAGAAAAGCAATAATCTAGGTGGAAATCTTATACCAGGTGGTGTTCCTGATTTTAAGAGATATGATAGAGCATTAGTTAATTGGTATAAGAGACAGCTCGAATTATTGAATATTACAATAAAAATGAATTGTGATATAAACATAACTGATATAGATTCTTATAATGCTGATGAAATCATTGTTGCCACAGGTTCAACTCCTATAATACCTAATTTTGACGGTGCAAAAGGTATTGTTTCAGCTAATGATATCTTAGTTGGTAAGGCTACTGCTGGTAAAGATGTAGTTATTATCGGCGGCGGTTTAGTTGGTTGTGAAACAGGCTTATGGCTTGCTGGAAAAGGTTCTAATGTAACAGTTGTTGAAATGGCTAATGATATATTAGGCGGACCTCATGGATTACCTCATATGAATCAATACATGTTACAAGACTTATTAGACTATAATAATGTAAAAATCAAAACTAATACAATGGTAGTTTCTGTAGATAATAATGAAGTTACTGTTAAAAATGCAGAAGGAGCTCATGACATATCAGCTGATACAATAATTTCTGCTATTGGGTATAGAGAAAATAATCATCTGTATGATGAATTACTTGAAAAAGACATTCCTGTATATAATATTGGAGATTCACAAAAGGTACATAATATTATGTATGCTATATGGAATTCTTATGAATTAGCAAGAGAATTATAATCCAAATCTCATATATCAACGCTTACATCACTTAATTAGTGAAGAATGTTAATTTAATTTTTAAAACTTCAAAAATAGAATGCACTATTATAATAAATCTACTAATCGTTTTAGTAACTACGATTAGATTTATTTAAAAGTGCATTCTAAGATTCTTGAGAAACTTTATCTTTTTTATAACTAATAACATTTTTAGTACAACTTATTTTTTCATAGAAGAATTGTTTTTCTCCTTTAACAATAGATACTAACATACTAATTGCAACTATGACATCAAGAACAAAAATCCCCCCAAAGATAATAACTTGAAACATTACTAATCCTTGACTTATATTAATTACTATTATGTTTATCCCAATAAAACCATAATATAGGAAACCATATCTTAATAGCACCTCTTTGAACGATACTCTAGTATCTTTTCCCTGAATTCTAATTGATGTTAATAATTTTCCAATAGTCCGTCCGTTAGTAAAATATACCCCTATTACAAAATATATCATTACTATAAAGAAATATTCAATGAGTCTCTGTGTATTACATAAAATACTAATAATACTCCAATCAATTACAAAGGCTAATCCTCTTCTTATAAGTCCAACCTTCATCTTATCAAAATCTACATCTTTATCTAATTTATTAGAACTAGGTAGAAAAAAAGTAAATAACGGAGCTATAACAAAACCTAGAAGGCATCCTATAGTATTTAATATTAGGTCATCTACATCAAATAACCTATAAGGTGCATTGTAAAATCCATATAGACCAGTTAATTGGGTTAACTCAAAAAATAATGAAATCAAAAATCCAAATAGTACAGTCTTAAACCAACTCTTTCTAAAGTAATATCTTAAATATACACCTAAAGGTACTAACAGCAATACATTAAACGCTGCTTGCAAAAATGCTTGTTCCTTCAACAAATGTATATAAGTTGCTGGTTCATTATATATTACCTGGGTATCCTTTAATATATCTAGTATAAATTGAAATGGAACAAGTTGATATATCTGCCTGCCAGCTGGGAATAAACTCATTACATCACTAGATTTTGGTAATGGTAATATAACCATATAATATGCTGTTAAGCAATATAGCACGAAAGAATATGTAACTAATACTCTGATTTTATTAACGTAATGATATTTTATATATTGGTATAATAAAAAAGGGATTGTCCCCAAAAAAGCTAATATTGGAAAAGTAATAAGCGCAATACGAATGGGATATAAATGCGATTCCATATTTATGAATCCTTTCTTATAATGTTTATTTTATGTTTATTTTCAGTCTTAAAATATAGTATTTCCTATAAGATAAAAAACAAACTACCTAAGCAAAGATAAATATAACATAGATAGTTATAGTTTTCAATAAATATACTAAAAATTAATTCTCCATAATGAAGGGAAAGTTAAAGATATTATCGTTATTAAAACAGCAGAGATTATAGCACCTAAAGTAACACAAATCATGGACTTCTTAAAGTCAAGATTCAAAAAAGCAGCAACAGCACTCCCCGTCCAAATACCTGTTGTCGGTAAAGGTATTCCTATAAAAATAATTAGAGCCAATTCTTTTCTCTTTTCAATTTTCTTAGAGTTTTTAGATATCTTTTTATCAATGATATCATTAATATGTGCAAAAGCTTTATACTTTTTCATCCAAGTAAAGATTTTATTGAAGAATAGAAGTATGAAAGGTGCTGGTATAATACTTCCAATTAAGCTTACAATAAATACTTGTAATACATTCAGGTCATATGATAAAATACCTAGTAAGATTGCTCCTTTTTGTTCAACAATAGGAATCATTGAAGAAATAAAAACTTGTAATAATTTATCCATATAAGGCTCCATTCTTATTATTCATTTTACTATCATATATTACCATATTACATATAATATACAATTATTCATATACGTAATCATTATTACTCATCGCTTTTATACATTGCTTTTATCTTATCAAATGCTATAGGTGTATAATTGTGGTGTTCTACACTAACATTAAAATATTGATTTCCTTCCATTTTATTGCTATGAATATGTCCATGAATATTGACATAAGGTGTCATATTTAAGTTCATATACATAGGTTCATGTGTCAACAAGTAAAAGTTATCTAATATGATTCCTCCATCAATGACATCATTAAATCCAATAGTATGCCACCACATATTACTGTTACATCTATCATGATTACCTTTAATCAACACCTTATATCCATTAAGCTGGTCAAATATATCTTTTACTTCCGACTGATTACCAGATGCAAAATCACCTAAATGGTATATAGTATCTTTATTAGATATTGTATTATTCCAATTCTTGATTAATTGTTTGTTCATTTCTTTTACTGAATCAAATGGTCTGTTTTCATAATCAATTATTCTTTTCTGATTAAAATGTGTATCGCTAATTAAATAAATCATTCTTTCAACTCCTTTATCATAAATTATAAATCTTATTAGTGATAAATAATAGTGAATTTTAATATTTTCTTAATTCATATCGACTCTATTTATTTTCTACTTTATAACACAAAAAATAAGCTAATCATTATATATTAGCTTATTTTTTTGAACATTGACCTTATTTTAAGTAAACAACAATCTATAACTTATCAATAATTAT
The DNA here is from genome assembly GCF_054408565.1 of Vallitalea sediminicola. Classification (NCBI taxonomy): domain Bacteria; kingdom Bacillati; phylum Bacillota; class Clostridia; order Lachnospirales; family Vallitaleaceae; genus Vallitalea; species Vallitalea sediminicola. Next base: position 81,397 of record NZ_BTPT01000018.1, on the reverse strand, counting down.
ATCAGCTTCCTATCTTTTCTCCTTCTGGATCTTCCCATAGATATGATCTTTTAACTGCTTTTTTCCATCCTGCATATTTCTTTTCTTTATAATCATTTTCCATGGCAGGTTCAAAATGTCTATCTATAGCCCACATATCAGCAATCTCTTGCTTACTATTCCAGAATCCAACTGCTAAACCAGCTAAGAATGCTGCACCAAGAGCTGTAGTTTCAGTGACTACAGGTCTATCTACTGCAACTCCTAATACATCTGATTGGAATTGCATCAAGAAATTATTTGCTACTGCACCACCATCAACTTTTAGAGCTTGTAGTTCTATTCCTGAATCTTCCTGCATTACTTCAAGTACGTCTCTTGATTGGTAAGCTATTGATTCTAATGTAGCTCTTATGATATGATTCTTATTGGCTCCACGTGTAAGACCTACAATAGTTCCTCTGGCATACATATCCCAATATGGAGCACCAAGTCCTACAAATGCAGGAACTACATACACTCCGTTAGTATCCTCTACTTGAGTGGCAAAATACTCAGTATCCTTAGCATTTTCAACTAATTTCAATTCATCTCTAAGCCATTGTACAGATGCACCCGCTACAAAGATACTTCCTTCAAGTGCATATTCTACTTTTCCATCTACTCCCCATGCTATAGTTGTTAATAATCCGCTATCTGACATAACCATTTCCTGTCCTGTATTCATTAACATGAAACATCCAGTTCCATATGTGTTTTTAGCCATACCTGGTAGAAAACATGCTTGACCGAATAATGCTGCTTGCTGATCTCCAGCTATACCTGCAATTGGTATTTCGGCTCCTCCAAAAGTCTTAGGATCAGTGTGACCATAAATTTCACTTGATTGTCTTACCTCAGGCAACATAGAAGCTGGTATACCTAATTCGTCAAGTATTGTTTCATCCCATTTCAATTCCTTAATATTATACAACATTGTTCTAGATGCATTAGAATAATCAGTTACATGTACTTTACCTCTAGTAAGATTCCATATTAACCATGTATCGATATTACCAAATAACAAATCTCCATTTTCTGCTTTTTCTCTAGCTCCTTCAACATTGTCAAGAATCCATTTTACTTTAGTTCCTGAGAAATAAGCATCTAATATAAGTCCCGTATTTTCTTTTATGTAATCTTCTAATCCTTTTGTTTTTAATCCATCACATATATCTGCAGTTCTTCTACATTGCCATACTATGGCATTATAAATTGGTTTTCCAGTATTTTTATCCCATACGACAGTTGTTTCTCTTTGATTAGTGATACCTATTGCAGCTACCTCATCTGGTCTTATTCCCGACAACTCTAGAACTTCTCTTGCTACTCCACTTTGAGTTGCCCATATTTCCATAGCATCATGCTCAACCCAACCTGGATTTGGATATATTTGAGTAAATTCCTTTTGGCTTGTATTAACAATTTTACCTTCATGATTGAATATTATTGCTCTGGAGCTAGTTGTTCCTTGATCTAATGCCATGATATACTTTTTATTCATAATTTTGACCTCCCATTTTTAATATCTATCTTAATATATTTTGTTAAAATATCCCCATAATGATAAAAGCACAAATGAATATTGATGCCGCTGGTGGATCAATGTGTGAATCGGCATTACTATTGAAGTTTAATGCGACAATTTCAAATATTATTGTTGCTAACACTGCAAAAAGTGCCCCAATATATATGCTTCCTGACATAAAACCTGCTAATCCTGCTATTGATGTAACATGATGTGTAGCTGGAACAGAAAATCCCATTTGCACAAATATTAGAGATGCCGCACTAACACAAAAACCAATAGGTGCTATTTTAGTGATTATTGCTATATAAGAAACTACTAACCCTAATCCCAAAGCCATGATAATATCATAAGTCACTGTTTTTGATGTTGGTAATATACTTCTCTTCACTTCAGAAGTTGCTGCTATTTCTGCTGTACCTGAATTTCTTACACCAAATAATCCTGTGTTACCAAAAACTAATCTAGCAATTATTCCCGATGTAACTACAGTCATTGCGATAGTATCAGTTGGAAGAGTCAACACTGAAGAATATAGGTAATTAATCAACTGTCCTAATACTCCAAATACACCTCCAACAATTAATATACTCTTATCTTGAAATTTATTTAATGGTATTGTGGTATTCATTCCACTATCCAATAACTTCTTTTTATTAGCTGCGAACGCTGCCGCCGCAACCCCACCTGCGAAAGCAATATGTGGTCCTAGGAAAGCCCCAAAAGTTATATCATTCAAAATTGTTGGAGGACCTCCAGCACATACAACCCCAATTCCAATGAGACCTACAAAACCTGTAAATATAAAAGCTGGTAATGCTCCAATTAATGCACCTAAAACTCCTCCACCAAACGCAATCAAAATTAATTCTAGACTCAAAAAACTCTCTCCTTTCGATAAATGTTTTTAATTACCTTCATTACATTACCCAAAACTCAACACATATTCTGCCCTCCTACCTAGTTTTGGTTTTTTATGTAAATGTTTGCCTCTAAACTTACATGTACCAAATTTCTTCTGTACTAGCAGAAATCCCTTCAGCACCAGCCTTAAGGCACTCAATTACATCTTCCTTATTTCTTATTAGACCTCCAGCTATTAAAGGTATCTTAGTTCGGTCATATATCTCGTTAATTATTTTAGGTATGGCTCCAGGTAGAATCTCTATTGTATCTGGTTTTGTCAAGTTTACAGAATTAATTCCAGTTTCCAATGATTTGGAATCGAAAATAAAAAGTCTTTGTATTGCCCATAAATTCAAATTCTTTGCTTTTTTTATGAGATTGCTTTTTGTTGTAATAATTCCATCAGGCTTGATTTCTTTACTAATATAATCAAGTGCTATTGAATCCTTAGCAAACCCTTGTAACAAGTCAAAATGGATATATATATCCATATTATTATCTTTTACTTTTTGCACTATTTCCTTTAAATTGAAGATACTGCCTGTCAGTAAAAAAATAACTTTACAAGGTGATTTTATAGCTAAGTCAAGTTTATCCAAATGATTAACTGCTGCAATAATAGGGTTCATTTCTGTTTGATTATGAAAACTATTAACTGGTTTATTATTCATTACAACATCTCCTATGTACATAAAATGTACTTAATCATAATATTTTGGACATAAAAAAACCACACTAAGTCAACCTATTAATAGGTCTACTTGTGTGGTTCTCCATTCTCTCCAACCGGGTATTATGTTTTCTACGTTTTATTTTACATTAGTATGTACCATATGTCAATGACTTTGCTGAATATTATATTATTTTTACATATCAACAATAATTATAGTTAATTAATAATTTATATCTTTATTAAATATTTATTAGTAAGATTTATTTTATTATATTTTATTAACAAAACAATATACTTCATTAATACATTTAATAATTCAATGTCATTATAATTTTTTTTAGTATTTTCATCCATATTGTATAGAAAAAGAAGTTATTATAAAAAACAACTTCTTTAACTAAACATATAATATTCAATTTTAATACTATGTTATAAATAATTAATTTACTCAATTTCTTTTTTAGATATAGAAGTCTTAACTTGTGTATTTGGTAATTTCCCCAACTTACCATTTAAACTGTTAATATCATTAATTTCACCAACTACTGTAATACTAATAACTGAAATTCCTTCTTCGATCAAAGGTAACCCCATTCTACCTTTCACCAAATCTTTATATGAAGAAACTATAGCATTAAAGGTGTTTTGTGTGTCTTCTGGTCGTTCTAATATAGCACTTATTACAGCAACTCTTTTCAATGAAATCTTATCCTTTCTTGATATACTTCTTTATTTTATCTACATCTTGCTCTTCACAATTAACTATTATACCATATTTTTCATCTATATTTATTCTATATCTCCCACTTACATAATTTTTAGTTCCTGTAATATATGACCATCTTCTTTTAAATACTTCACAGATTGCTAATTCAACATTAAATTCACGTTGAATATCCTTGACAATATCCTCAAGTTTTTCTCTATACATATAGATCTCTTTCTCCTTCGGAAATTCTTTTGTAATAATCATTTATCACACTCAATAATTTATTATTCTTATAGAATTCCATGTTGTTAATTTCTTCTAGTTCTTTTTTAATAAGTTCTTCACCTATTTTTTTAGTCTCTTCTGAAGCATAATCATCAAGATATTCTCTAAATGTGAGTACAGCATTTAATTTACAGAATTTACCTTCTGTTCCGCTTTCTAATAGATTCATTATTTTATCTCCTGTTCTACCACATCTATAACCAGCAGTACAGAAAGAAGTGATTTTGCCCATCTCAGCAAGTTTATTAACTACTTCATCAAGAGTTCTTCCATCTCCAATAGTAAATTGTTGTTTATCTTCTTCTTCATTGTTAGCAGCTTTATCATAAGCACCTATACCTATTTTTGTAGAAGCATCTAATTGTGTACATCCAACTTTTACAACTTCATCTCTTACTTCTGGATTTTCACGTGCAGTAATTATTAATCCAGTGTAAGGTACTGCAAGTCGTAGAACTGTAACTATTTTTTTAAAATCTTTATTATTAACTAGATATTTGGAAGCTATACTAAGTTCTGAACCTGATGCTGGTGTAAGTCTTGGGAATGAGATTGTATGAGGTCCTATACCAAATTGTTTTTCAAGGTCATCAGCATGATATAACAATCCCATAACTTCAAAACGCCAATCATAAAGTCCAAAAAGAGCTCCTATCGCTACATCATCAATACCTGCATCCATTGCTCTATGAAGGGAGTATAATCTCCATCTATAATTAGCTTTTAATCCTGCTGGATGAACTGATTTATATGTTTCTTTGTGATATGTTTCTTGAAAAACTTGATATGTACCTATTCCTACTTCTTTTAACATTTTCAAATCTTCTACACTCATAGGAGCGGCATTAACATTGATTCTTCTGATATATGAATTCTTTCCATTGTTTGATTTTTTCTTAACATCATATACTGTTTTCATACTTTCAGCTATATATTTAGCATCAGTTTTAGGATGCTCACCGTATACTACAATAACTCTTTTATGTCCCTGGCTAAGAATATAATCTGTTTCTTTTCTTATCTCATCAACAGTTAATACTTTTCTCTCTTCAGCTGAATTTTCTTTTCTGAATCCACAGTATCTACAACTGTTAACACATAGATTTCCACAATAAAGAGGTGCAAAAAAGACAATCCTGTTGTCATAAACCCTTCTTTTAACTTCTGCTGCAGCTTCGTACATTTCTTCCCACATAGTTTCATCATTAACATTAAGTAACGTTGCTGTTTCATCAAAACTTAATCTTTGTATTGATAAAGATTTGTCAATGATAGCTCTAACTCTTTCTTTGCTACAGTCTTTATTAGTATTTAACTTATTATGTATTTCATTTTCTTTAATAAAGTCTTCACCGTTAATTAAGTACTTATCAATTTCATCTTGTTTTATAACTTGGTTTATCCAACTTTTTGTGTCCATCTGTATAACCTCCTATAATATATAGATCTCCAGAACAAAGAGTAGCTAACTTTCCTATATAACAAAAAAACTTCCACAAAGGAAGTCATGCAAAGAAAAAACAGCTCGAAAGAACTGTTAAATAACAATTCTGCACAAATTCCTATCAAATAAGATATCTCTTTTCTGTAAGGTCTTTGATTTTACATTCAGTTCATCGAAGATACTTCTAAGAAAAACTGAAAATCATTCTAAATTAATGATATCACTTTGTTTATTTCTTGTCAATACACATAGGATTATATCAAAAGTGCACATGTGTTTGTAATTGACATACATCATCATCTCTCATATGCATCGATATTGCACATAAATATTCTACTAATTCATTATATTCACTTTTGTTAATCTCAAATGGTTCCCATTTTTTCTATTAATTGCTCCTGTTCTACGACTTAAAATATTTAAAAAACTGTATAGTTTCCATCAAATCATTTTCATCCTCATATATATCCATTACTTTCCCAATTTCTATTGCAAAATCAACATATCCTGATGCTTTGGCAGTTATTATATTACCATCTACAACCACATTCTCATCTACATACTTAGAACTATCAAATTCACCATATTCACTTACATCTAATGATGTGGTATATTTCTTACCATTAAGTATACTAGCCTTTGCAAGATGAATAGGACCCGCACATACAGCACCAATTATCTTATTTTTATCATATATTTCACTAATTAATCTGTATACTCCATCATAATCATATAGTTCATTGGGATCTCCTCCAGGGATAATCAAAACATCTACATCATTAATCACAACATCGTCAATAGTTATATCTGGAACTATTTTATATCCCTCAGTAGAAGTAACTACATCTTTATTAATACCCACTGTAATAATTTCACCTTTAGTCTTTAATAAATAACTTGCTAAAATCACTTCAAAATGAGCGAAGTCTTCATATATTAAAACGTATGTTTTCAAATTATCTCATCTCCTTATATTTAAAATCAGTTAGTAAACTCTACCTTTACTAATAGTGCCCACTCCAATTCTTTAGCTGTTTCTTCCATATTATCATACTCAACATAGAAGTCTCCACCTCCAGCCAAATATACCCATATCGGTATTTCTTCTTTATCATCCGTTTTTATTGATTCATTTATATTAAACGGTCCTGATGAATAATCATCATTGAATCTATCAATATATTTTGTTGATTTTATATAGCCATTTTCAATAATTAACTGTTTTCTTTTCATATTCATTATAAACATAGATTGTCTATCCAAATTGTATTCTGCCTAAAGTAATAGTCATTATTTCACTTCTTATTATATTTATTAACCTTCTATCCTTACTGCATTACCACCTACATATACTTTATCGATATTATTTTTATTATATTGTAATTCTACTTTTATCTCAGAGGGCTTATTCATACTATACCCTTGCTTAAATAAATATTCTGAATTAGTATTATTGCTATACCTATTTAAATAACAAGCCAAAGCTCCATTTGAAGTCCCCGTTGCAGACTCTTCATCTATTCCATCTCTAGGTGCAAAATTTCTACAAATGGCATTTGCTTTTGTTACTCCTTTTTGTGTAAAAGTATGAATTCCAGATACATCATACTTCTTGCTTAACATAATGATCTCATCAAAATTAGGCTGTAATTCATTAAGCATGGTCAAACTCTTTACTGGTAACATTATATCTCTCATACCTGTAGAAACAATCTGAATAGGTCTATTTTCAATATTCGTTAGAATAGATGCTTTAAAACAACAATTTATTTCTTCTAAGCTTATTATATCAGAAAATACTGGTCTATTTTGTTCCATAAATACATCATAATCATTAATAATTATGTTAAGTACTCCAGCTTTTGTTTCTTGCGTATATTTACCACATGATAAAATCTGTAAATCCCTTAGTAGATTAAATGTTGCAATAGTCGCATGACCACATAGATCTACTTCGTTTATAGGAGTAAAAAACCTTACTTTGTAATCAGCTACTTTTGAATGTGAAACGAATGCTGTTTCAGAATATCCTATCTTAGAAGCTATTTCCAACATTGATCCTTCATCTAAATTATCAGCATTAAGAATTACACCTGCGGGATTCCCCCCTTCCACTGTTTGTGAAAATGAACTTAATCGGTATGTTTCTAATTTCATATATTAAAATCTCCAATCCTATAGTTTTTTCACTGTTTTTCTTTTTCATTCATAAGACCTATATCTCCACTTTTTGGGAATCTATTCTCAATTTTAAATTCTGAAAATTCATGTTACCAAATTTAATATTTATTCATCAATCATTTTTATAATATACACCATATTTATAATAATAAACAATTTAGTTACCCCATTATAAATTGATATATATTTCCCTTAGCTTACTTTTAATATGTTCATTCAACATTGTTATTTCACTAATATTACCCCTTGGTGCATCTGGCCAGTCATCTACTCTTGATCCATAATATTCTCTTGGTGTATTTTTATACCTTCCAACGACATGAATATGAAAATGATCAATTCCTTCACCTATTATAAAAGAATATACCTGCTCTATATTAGGTACTGTCATTAATGCCTTACTAATATTTTTCAACATTATTCCAATTTTAGACATTTCTTCATTAGTTGCGTTATGCATCCCTTTAAAATGTCTCTTTGATTCAATGAAATAATACCCAAGATAATTATCATCTCTATCTGGATACGGGGTATAGTGACTTACATATATTAGTTCATCCTGATATACTGCTCCATTATTAACGTCATGTTTTTTACAGATTCTACATATTTCATTATTCATTGTTTTCCCTCCACAATGGCTATCTATATGTATGATAATTACTCACATCAATTGAAAAAATGTGTAGAAAGCTATATCTCAAAATGTTTTATAACTATTAACTTATCCTTTTCAAATTTTAGCTTGTAAATATCTGGCATTCTCATTGTTTTCCAAAAGTTAAAATCGTAGGTAGTATCATAGAAATTCAATATAACTGCTAAAAACGTTCCATGTGTCCCAATAATTATATTCTTATCTTGGTATGTATCAAGAATTTCTCTCAATACATCATTACCTCTTTTTTGTACTTCTGTTAATGACTCTCCACCATCAAGTTTATATTTAAAGTCCTTCCATTGCTTCTTAGTAAAATTTTCAAAGTCATTAATAATTCCATATGCAACTTTTCTCTCACGTAAATTATCATAACATTTAATTTTTAGCCCTTTATTATTAGCAACACCTTCAATTGTATGTATCGCCCTTTCATATGGGCTAGATACTATGTTATCTATTTTAATTTCTCTAAAAAATTCAATAACTTTTATAACATCTATTTTACCTTGCTCTGATAATGGTCTAGTATGATCATCCTCAGTATACGTTACCTTGGCATGTCTTACAAAATATATGTTAGTCATATATTCACACCCCCTTTAAGTATTATTCTAATCACCTAACCAAAAGTATAAAATTCCATTTATTGCATTGTCTAATTCTACTTCATACCAATATGGTATATTTCCTAATAATTCAATTTGCTTTATCTTTATAGTACTATCTTTTGTAATTAATGTTTCATCCATATCAAATGAAGGTATGTAACCTTTTGGAATAGTTTTCATTTCATTGAAATAAGCACAGAAATCATGACTTACATTATATTTCTTATTAAGATAGTTAGTATAGTCAATAGATGTAAATATTATATCTTCATCAATTATCTCAGCCATTTCTAGTATAATAACTGGACTAAGAAAATTTATTGATGATGTTATCATTTGACCATTACCATCAAATTTGGGATAACCATTTATTTTTCCTAAAAATAATATTTCTTCTCCTGTATATCTAAAAAAAGTAAAAAATGGGTCACCGCTTGGACCATCATCATATATAGTAAATTCAACAAATTCATCTTCATTATCTAAATCAATTACATGTATTTCAAAAGGATTATAAAACTCATATTCAATAGAACTATCATTAATCTGCAATACAGATTTTTTAAGTATACTATCTCTAAATTTTATATGGAAATTAACTAGGTCTACTTTACCATCACAATCAAAATCATAATTACCGGTAATTGAGTAAGAGCTTAGTTCATTACCTTGAATTTCATTCAATTTTATAAATTCTGTATCTATTTCAATTTCATCAATATCAATAAACGAATCAATTTCAATATTATATGTGTTTTCATCTGGTTCTATTTTATCAGTATTTGGTGTAGTACATGAACATAGATAAATAATCAAAAAAATTATTATTACCTTTATTTTAAACATGTGCCCCCTCTTTTCCATACTTGAATTAATAGTTATTAATTTTTATAATGTTATTTGCCTATTAATTTGTTCTAAACTTCTTTTTGCTTCCCATCTATGTTGTTCAATACTTGATGCGGTATGTATTTTTAATAATTTTTGTACTCTTTCATCTTTAAATGATTGTAATGACCTTAATAACTTCCATATTACTAAAGTGTCATCCTTATATTTAGTAAAAAGTTGAATGATATCCTCTAAAGATGTAGTATCTTTTTCATAATAAGATATGAATCCAATAGCGTCAATAGCTTCTAGTATCTGTATATATTCTCCACTATATAAACAACATCTAAGTTGATTCAGAGCAGGTTTACCTATCTTACACATGGTTCTTGCAATTATATCTCTAGGTAGCGGATAATTTTTCTTTTCAAAGGGTCTACTAGGTAATGATCTATGTTGATTATTACCTACCTTACCTAAATGTTCTATCAACATTTCACTTGCTTTTTCACCATACGTACCAATACATTCTGATAATGCTATCTTTGTATATAATTTTGTCTCATTAATTAAGCTACAAATAAGGACTTCTATAACTCCAAACTCTTTATACCTTACTAATAATCTAGCAGCAATTGTTCTATCTGTGGCTATATCGGATTGCAATAATTTAATTAATTGTAATTTGGTTAAATAGTTATATTGTTTTAATTCGTTATCATCAATATATCCTCTATTTTTCAATTGTACTTTGTTGCTTTTCATAGTTATTATCCTTCCACAAATAAATTATAATAGTCTTTTAATAATTCATAATCTACTGAAGATTGAATTTCACCAAGTCGATTCTTCCACGAACTATAATTAATTTTTACTTGTTTAAAACCTATTTTTTCATATACATACTGCGCTCTTTTATTATTCAAGTTTGTGTCTAAGATAATCTTATCAAATTTATAATCTTCAAACAGACTTCTAATAAATATCTTTAAAATCATTGTGCCTAATCCTTTGTCCTGTTTAGTAAAGTCACAAATCTTAATACCAATTTCTACAGTTTTTGAACCTTTATTTCTGTATGACATCTCTCCAATAATTTTTTTTCGTATTCAATAATTAGTATTCTACCTTTATGATCATTATTACTCTTAAGTTGACTTTCGATTATTTCTATAGTTGTTCCTAAACCATTAGGAAATCATGCATGTGACATTATTTTTCCATCATTCCACCATTCACATAAAGTTTTTGCATCTCTTGACTCTGCATTTCGTATTAGTATATTATCTTTAACTAAAAACAATGCTTTCACCCCACCTAATAATAAATTGCTACTCTTTTATTGACCATCAATGTGCATGATATGTTCTATATGGTTTGATAAGTTAACTACCTTTTCCTTAATAAAAGTAGGATATAATTCTATATTACTCAAATCATCCAAATCATACCATCTAAATATTATTTTAGTGTCACCTTCCATCCTAAAAAACTCTTCTTCATCAAAAATATCGCTACCTTCATTTATAAAATTCATCATATAATAAAACGACAGTTCATGATACTTTTTATCATCATATTCAAAAAAATCCTCTGCTACCCATAATAATCTCTCTACCTTTATCTCCTCATTTAGTTCCTCCTGCATTTCTCTAATTAAAGTATCTTCACTAAACTCATGAAATTCATTTCTTCCACCAGGTAAAGCCCAAAAATCATCTTTTTCTAATCTATGTAATAATAATTTATTGTTATAAATAGCTACTCCAGCTATCCTAAAATTAAATCTATTATTATCTCTGTCAAAGCAAATCATATCTTAATCCTCCAATAATTATTTCGTATTTGATACCCTAATATTTTATCTTTCACCTAATAATTCGCTTCTTCTTGTCCCAAATCAGTTAGTGGAGTATCTGTCCAACCTCCTAACATATCATTAATATGGTGTTCTGATTGACAATGTTAAATTAATATAATTGTCCTCATTTTAAATAACTCTCCCCTTCTACATAACTATAATACACCGATTAATCTTTAAAATATATTTTTAATACTATTGCCCAATCCACTTCTTTAGCTGTCTTTTCAATACTACCTTTAGGGTTATATACTTCATCACCATTTGCCATTAACCCCCAAACATCTATTTCAGCTTCATCTGTTTCAATGATTTCTTCCGTTAAGTCATATGGTGAATAACCATATTCTTTATCAAATCTTTTTATATATCTTCTATTACTACTATATCCTGATTCATTCCCTATAGCTGTTGTCATTATCATGTCTTCTGATATCTCTAAATCATTATTAATCAATTCTTTTAGAGATATACTAACTTCACCATCAAATTCTCCATCTATGCTTTTTGAAAACAAACCACTTGTTTCCGTTGTTTCTCCATTTTCCCATATCTCATATTTACAGCTAATGAATTTTTTATCACCTTTATATTTTACTTTGACACATCCAGAAATTAATCCCATATGAGGTTTCAATTTCTTGGACTCACCTTCAAATAGATCACTGCGGGTTACCTTAACAGTACCTTTTTCTATTCCAGCTATTTTTGAACAACCTATTATAACTAAAGCAATAATCAACAATATAACACTTATTTTTATTTTCTTAATCATTATCCTCATCCTTTTAACTAAACTGATATTAATCAACATGGTTTGCTTTTAACCAATGAACTCTTCTATCCTTTTGAAACCCAATTTTCAATGCTAAATTTGTGGATTTTATATTATCTTCTTCTATATGTAAAAAGGGTATTTTATCAATCTTTCTAACTTCTTTAATCATAGCCAAGATTAATTCATAACCATATCCTTTCTTTCTATAATCTGGGAGTACATTTAATAGACCTATTGCTCCATCATCATGAATCATAATCCATCCAACCAATTTATTATCTTCAATTATACCTAAAGAAATATCTTTAACAATTCTTTCTGCTATATATTCCAGTGAAGTATACTTCTTATACTCATAATTATCATAGATATACTGGACATCATCTACAGAAAGTTCTATTATTTTACAATTGTTTCTAGGTAATTTGATATTCTTTGGAAAGATATATTTCATACAAGATAGTTTCCATTCTACCTCTTTACCTTGAGTTAAAATAGGTAACATCCAATCTTCAATCACTGCAAAATACTTATCATTGTCATCTAGTTTACTTACTAATTCGTTTAACTCAATATTGGATGAGCTACTGATATATATCCAATTCTCATCACTTTTGCCTCTTGCTAATACAGATTCTCCTATCATTTTAATCATGTTAATAGGATACGTCCTTACAAAATTAATCATGTTAACATTCTTATTCTTATCTTTACTTAAAATCTTCACCAATTCATTCTTATTATGCATTCTTATCAATCCTCTAGCCTTTTTATTAATTCCATATATTAAGACTTCTTCTTCATAATTAAAATTAGTTCAATTATTTATTTCATCTCTTATCCATTTAATTATTATATCTTTTCCAATTTGTGATGTGTTAGTACCATTTAAAATAAAATCCGCGTACCAACGGGATGGCTCAACGAATTCATTATGTCTATATCTTACTGCATCTAAATACACTGAAGTTATTTCTTCAAAACTTTCTCCCCACGATGAATTTCGACTAATCCTTCTTATAATCCTTTCATCAGCTTGACAATCTATATAAATTTTCAAGTCAAGAAGTTCTCTTATTCTTTTTTCGTAAAGAGTCATAAGCCCTTCTATAATTATTACATCCACATCTTGTACTGCAATAATACTATATTGATTAAGTAATCTATCAAAATCAAACGAATCAGGATGGTTAAAGTCTGGATAGACAACACCTGTGAATGGAGAGATTATATTTGGTTTATCTGTTTTAAAATAATCGTCCATATGAATACTCTTAACTTTCAGATCATCTAGATCGTCTTCAAAATAAGAACATATCGTAGATTTTCCACTTCCTGATCCCCCAGCTATCCCAACAACAATTTGTTTTTTCTTCTTAATCATAATACACCTCCAATATTTACTAACGGTACATTCATCACTTTATTTTTTCATGAGGTCATATAAATCCTTCAAATCATTGACTATTTTTAAATTTTTTTTTTGCTATGCACTCTTGTCTTTTTTTGATATAATCATATAATTTCGTATCAAGTAAATATACTATTATTGTACCTAATACATATGCCAACAAATCTCTGAAATCAAAAGTTGTTCCAATTATTATTTTCGCAACTTTACTTTGTCCAAGTCCAATATAATTAATGAATTTTAGATACTGTAGAATTTCAAGCAAAACAGAAAATAATAAGATACTAATGCTAAGTTTAAGTGAATCAACTTCAACAAATATCTTGATAAAACAATAAATTAAAATAATTACTACTACATCTCCTATGAAACCTCTAATAAATTGATTATGACTTAATAATAACACTATTAATAAGCATATTATAAAACATATTGTTGTAGCTAATATATATACAAGTCTTCTTTTCATATGTACTCCTCCATTGCTAATCAATAGATAATGTAGTAAATACCTTATCACTCCATAACTCTATTACAATACATTAAGATATGCATTTAATTTTAATTCAAGTTTATTAATTATTTCTATCGCCTTTATTTTACCTAATGCCCAAAACAGTAATCCTAATACCTCTTCATCATCAAAATAATTATATATAATTGGCATTATAAATTCTAAATACTCCACATTCTCTGTTCTTCCCATAGCTCTAATAGTTGCAATAGGGTTACTATTTACTATTTTTATTGTAAAACTATTAAATCCATATTTTTTTATCGTTTCTTCAATAATTCTACACTTCCAATAATTATCGTCAACGTTATATATTAGAAATAGTATATCTTCTTGTATAATATTAACAATTGAAATATTCCTTATAATTATTTTAAGTAAATCCATATCATAATTTCTTTTAGCTATTCCCAATATATTTTCAAGTTCTTTTGAATTAAAATCATGATACTTTAATAATTGGATTCCTTTTTCTCTTCTATTTTTTCTATTATGCTTTATAAATTCAAGTGCATATTCATATTGATAGCTTAACGGCATAAGTTCAACAAGCTTTCTTAAATAATTATCCGCTTTATATTTATCTTTAGATTTAACTTTTTCTCCATCTACTATTATTTGATCTATTAAAATTTTCAATCTAGTTATAGCATTTGCACTCAACTTTAATTCTGATAACCTTTTGACTTCATTAGGATATTTATTATATAGTGATAATGGATTTGTAGTAATTGTATTCAATAAATCTTCTTCACTCATACATCTAACTTTTGCTAACTTTATTGTTTTTGTTATCTTTTCGTACATTTATACTCCTCCATAAAGTTACTACTTATTACTTGTATTAGATAACATGTCTATTAATCCCATAACAAATACTAAAATACCAATTAACATAAATGAATGTATAAAACCATTTAAAATAGGAATATATTCACCAACTAAATTCTTATTATAATAAATTACATTAACTGCTTTATACCCCAAAGGTGTACTCAATAGTATTATGATAAATGCGCATACGAAATATTTTATTTGTTTTTTCATAATTAACCCTCCTCTAAATATCACTTTAAATATATATTTTCATTAGTAATCTCGTTATAATATATATAATGTATTTAGCAAATATTATCTTATTACATTTTCAATACTCAAACTTACTTTACTTTATTTCTTAATAATTACCAAAAATTAAAACAATATATCATAGTCAATTCGTGAATCTAATACCTTATTTCTTTTGAGTCTATTAAATAAATTCATGTAAGTCTCCTCATTCATCTAGATTATTCCTTCATTGCTACTACAACTTAATTAACACTCTACACTTTTAGATTACCTATCCGTCACCTTTAAACCAGCATTCTATAGCCTTGTCCCATATTTTGTTATCTATCGGCCAACTCTGATTTTTATCTACTCCTCTAACATATCTAAAGAAAAATGTTATCTCATCTCTTGCACTTTTCAGCTCTTCAATAACTATATCGCTCCAACCTTTTGCACTTTCATATAGAATGGACTGTTTAAATTCTTCCACTAGCTTTTGTATGCTATAAGCTACTCTATGTTCTTCCACAGTTATTGCGTTTGAATTTATATCTAGAATTGTATAAGGTGCCGTTGTTTTTGCATCTAGTGGTAATCCACATGACCCAGCATTTATTAAAATTTTACCATCTATATTAATATGCCACTGTATATGCGTATGCCCAAACACTATGACATCTGCATCAATGTCCTCTAAGCTTTCCAATAATTTTTTATCTGCTAATATTATGTTTTTAATATATGCTATATACTCTTTATGTTTAAAATCACACTTATCCATCCTTTCAGCATATCTTGAACTTGTTAATAAATCTAAATTTGTTTCTTTAAATAGACTTGTTATACTATGAAGTAGTAATATCTTTTTTATATTGTTATCTTTTATTATCTGCTTTTTAGGTAATTGTATTAAATACTCTAAATTGTCTTTTCTTAATTCTCTATAATTCCAATAGAGAGCTTTGAATTGATTATAAATCCAATCATCTTGGTTATTTTTATGTAAATCTATTAAATAATCTTCCTTATTACCTGCTACAATATATTTTTCTGGTAATCCTTTTATTATATCTGTTACTTCATTGGGATATGGTAAATCGCCAAAATAATCTCCAACAAAAATATATTCATCAATATTTTTATTTCTTATATCCTTCAAAACAGATTTCAATGCATGTAAGTTACCATGTACATCTGAAATAATTGCATATCTCATAAAAATCTCCTTGCTTTATCATCTATGTTTGTTTTTTCAATTTATTAATTCTATCTGTTTATACTCTATTTCTCTAATTATTATATCATATTTTGCTAATTACAAACTCAATTATTCCGACTACTTTTATGTTACCAAGTTAAATATGTTTCTTTTATCAACTTATACAATATGTTTTCATGTAACTCCAAATAATGTATCTCGTTTAATTTTCTATTTTAAATTCTGTATCATATAACGTTTATATTATCTAAATAAATAAGACAGCTTATTCATTACATGTAATTCCTTATTCTAATTTAGTAAGATACTCTTTCAATTCTTCAGCCTTTTCTTCAGAATCTAGGTCCATACTTAATTTCAATATTAAGTTGAAAATATCAACATTGATATCGTAATCAACCTCTTGATTTAACGGTGAGTGTTGAATCATATAACTACGCAATGCAAACAACGCCCCATCTAATTTATTATTATTCTTATCATATGATGTTAAAATTAATAAATCATCCGCACAACTAATACCTACTAAAGCCTGTGTATACTGATAATTCTTATCACTAAACTCCATTTCATTATATTTTATGTTGAATCCAGATGCTGACTGACTCAAATAGCCAGCACATAATTTATCAATATAATCTTGCTTATAGGTATATTCTCTTCTCCTTTTCACGCTTAAAATACAAATTAGTGCTATTGCTATTATTAATATAACTATTACTATATTCTTTTTATTCATATAAATCTCCTCTTCCTTTTGTAATAATAATTATATCTCCCCTTTCAGGAAATATTTTTATTCATTTGATGTACTAAAATTTATAACAACTAATTTATCTTTGGGATAATAACTTATATGATGATTTCTATTTTGTCCTAATTCACTAGAGTTAAGTGAAGTTGTAATTGCATACACATCTATGCTACCTGTATCATCTACTAATTTTGCAGTAAAATAGTCGTCCTTATGAGGGTGATGGGTAAGTGCTTCTTGGAGAGTTACAGGTACTTTTTTCAATTTTCGTACATCTTTTAATTGACCTTGGACAATTAACCGAACTATCTCGTCTTCTGTGTTAATTTCTGCAATATCAGAAACGCTGATATCATCTATAATTTTTATTCCTTTACTCTTGGAGTAATTTATCCATCCCTCACTACTTGAAATTGCGATATTTTCATATGACTCGTTGTTCATAATCTTCAAAGTACTTAATTGATAATAATTATTTCTGAATAGAGATAAATTTATTTTAAAATGAGTTTCATCTATACGTTTTGTAAAATACCCATACTCATATTCTATACTATTTCTACCTTTCAAATAAGCTAAAAACTCTTTATAAACTTTTTTCACATCTTTATTGTTTCCGTAAAAAGTACAAGCAAGTTCAAATAAATCAAACCATTCTTCTTCATTAAATTCTTGTATTTGCTCGGTGGAGTAATCTTGTGGAAAATGGAATTGTAATATTATAAATCTTCCTTTTTCTCCACTATAACTATTTAGGCTACAAAAAACATTTTCATTATCTCTTAATGAAAAAACTGACTGCCCCTCAATAAAAAATTGTTCATCTTCTATACACCAAGATAATTGTTTCTCTTCTATTACTTGCTCTACTACCTCTCTATGCAATGGAAAATCGTATGTATTAACTTCCTCTACAATATTTTTTTTATTAGTACCTAAAAAAATACTGACAATACCCAATAAAGCCAACATAACTACACCTGTGACAAATACTTTAATAATTGTTATAAAATCTATTTTATTAATATTATTCATCTCACAATCATATTATATTACAATATTATATGTATGTGAACGACTTTAATATTCTTAATAGATGCTACTAATAATTAATTATGCTTATTAATAATCCATAAGAAAAAAACACATGCCTTTATATCTATTGCTTTCATTTGGCATGTATTCTTTTTTTATCCCCAAAAAGTTATAATTGATCCATCTATGGTTGTAACATTACGGAATCTTCCACCCCATGGCTGTTCTTTTATATTTGTAATCTCTTCCCAACCATTCTCTTTAACGAACGAATAAAAGGAATCAATATTATCAACATTAGTAAATCAAATAGGTTATGTTAACATTGCTTGCTTTCTAAATAAATTGTTGTACATGTCTTGGCAATATTATTATTCAGATTCAGCTTCTTCTAGATGATTTTTACCATAATGATTATTTATTGTATTCCAAGTATTATTACCAAAACCGTTCTTTGCTGGTGAAATTAAAAATCCAAAAACTGTACCCATGAAAAATGTTAAAACTGATAACATAAAAATTTGTCTTTTCTTCATTTTTATCCTCCTTTAATTATATGTGATATGATAAACTACCTAGTAGTAATTATTAAACTTGTTTATCCTGCTATTTCAGCTCTATTTAATCCACTTTCAAAATCACCATCTACAACAATTACGTGACCTCCAAATATATCTCCATCCTTATACCAAAATGTATACGAATCATCTGTGTACAACACTATAGATTCAAGACTCATTAACGATTGGAATTCTATTTCGGACATTTCTTTTTCATCATCATCAATCCAAAAATCATTTTTCGTAGAAATAAGTTCTTTAGAAGCAAATTTCTTTGCTTTTGAATCCCAATCAAATTGATCAGAAAATCTATCTTTATATTTTTCTATGAGTTCAACTAATTCACTTTCCTCATTGGTTTCCATAATTAGTTCAGATTTAACACCACACCAATCCAAAATACTACCATACGTATCAACACTCTTATTCAGAATAAATTTACCTAGTTCACTATCATCATAAATTATATCTTTTCTTATATCTTCTACGAATGGTTGTAACTTAGAATCATAAAAATCATAATCAATAATTCTATCAAGTTCTACTATGGAATCAGATATATCTCCATCATATATAATTTTGATAACAGTCTCTCTCTTTGCTTTATCCATCAATTTTTTCAATTCTGCATGTTCTACTTTTTTTGTAACTCTTAACGGTTTAGTATTTATTTCAAAATTACTATTATACCAATATTCTAAATTCAAACTAAAAGTCCAAAGTTCTTCACCTTGACATTTTCCACCACCTGAACCCTTTGAACTTACAATTCCAATAATAACTTTTTCTTTAGATTTTAAAATATTAAATATGCCCATAAATCCTCCTTGTAAGCTCATAATAATAACATCAATAATTTTTCCAAAATATATCTTCTATTAATTCTATTGATTTATTAGTTGCATCCATCTTAATTCTCTTCCCTATGGGCATCGTAAACATTGGGTGTGTATGACAACAGTCCACTTCTGCTAAGAATGGAATATTATGCACCCCCAATACTTCCTCTAGAATTTCGTATGGTTTTCTTCCTGTCGCTCTATCATCAAATTTTTCATGTTTTCCTAGAATAAGACCACTAATTCGTTCAAAAACACCATTTACTTTTAACAAAGAAAATGAACGTTCTATTGTAGCTGCATCCTTTAAGGAATCTTCAATAAATAGTATATCTCCTTCTAGAATCTTAGGCATATATTTGCTGCCCCATATGCCAGTCATTGTATTTAAGTTACCAATTATTAGTCTTCCTTCTGCTTTTCCTTCGTTCCTAGTAATCCATTTGTTTTGAATTAAATTCTTAGATCTAGTTTGTGTCTTCCAATCAATAAATTCATCTGTCCATACGTCTGGCATTTCATATGTATAATTTTCTGTACTCTCATTGATTATGATATCCTTTAAATATTTGTAAGTTATCTCATTAAAAGGTTCAAATTCTCCAAATGAAGCAACTAATGCAGGACCATAAAAGGTTGTAATACCTGTCATAGAATATATTGCAAATAAGATAGCTGTGACGTCTGAATATCCAACAATAACTTTAGGATCTTTTTTAAAAGCCTCGTAATCTATGTAAGGTAATATCGAATTTGAATTCATTCCACCTATTGTAGACATTATACATCTCACTTCTGGATTTCTTATTAGTTCATTTAACTCTTCTGCCCTTTGTATTATACTACCTGACCTATAAAAGTCACTTTTTCCTGTTAATCTACCTTCTATTATTTTAAATCCTTTACTTTCCAAGAAATTCTTAGACCTATTATATCTTATCTTACATGTATTAGTTATAGGATTGGATGGAGAAAATATACCAATTGCATCTCCAATCTTAATTCGTTTCAACATTTTTTCCTCCTCCTATGTGAGTCAACATTAATTACTTCACAAATGTATTTTTTACCCTCTTAGATTCTAGAAAATATGCTATTATTAAAATTGAACCAATTAAATTTCCAAATAATCTAGGAGCTTGATTATTAAAAGTTCCACCTATTATACTATTCGCTGCTATTAAATCTAATATTATTATTACCTGGACCACAATAACTTGAATAATAACAATTCTTGGAGCAATTCTTTTTTTATTGAATATCAAACATAAAACTATAATGGTAAAAACAAACATACAAATATTTGATATCAACTCTACATTAATTATAAAAGTTAAATTAGGAATATATTCACTCATCCCATTATCTTGTAATATATCCATTTCACCATTCATATGCATCTTAATAGTATTAAAGATTGTTTTTAAGTAAGTTAGCAAAGATATAGAAAATCTAACAATCATAAATATCATCCATCCACCTAATCCAACAAGTTTTTTTGTCTCCTCTTCTACAACTTTTTCTTCATTAATATTTTCGTTTTCCAATTTAGTTCACCCTTTATATTTTTTTAGTTTTTTGATACTTATAATTTATTATCAGCCACTAGTATCTAATTTCAATAACTTCCCATAAAACAGTGTTAAGATAAATTGTCAATTTCTATCTCATTGTTTGATTTCAAGAGCCAAGTTATTGCAATAAAGTAACCTATAATGGGAGAAATACCATATCCCATTAGCGGCACTGGAAAATTCCCAAAAAATGTAGTTATTATAACTATTATAAAATATAAACCTATACACCTAGATAGCAGTTCAACACCCTCCTTTGGAAATACTATGAATGGTAATGGTAAAATAACAAGGGATATAATTCCTAAAACAAACCAAATCATTCCCATATTTAATACCAACGAAATTATTTCTTCTACATAAGATACCGCCGGAAGGGAATCCAGGAATACCCATGAAATTATTGTACCTATTGATAGCAAACTAATTATAATATAGCATATAATTTTCTTATTAAACTTATTAAACAGGATTATTATCATCGGAATAGCAAATGCAGTCAATTGTGAAGCATCAGGTTGTAGAATAAGCAAAATTGTTATTACCACTGTAATAAATACTGCTACTAGCTCCCTATTTTTCATCAATAATCTCCATAGTTCAATAATCAGGACAGGTATAAATATACTTGATAGGTATAGTCTGATTGGTCCTAAAGATACCCATCTATGAACTCCACCTATTCCTAAATTAATAAAAGTAAATACATACAATACTAAAACAATAAAAATTTTCCCTACAGTTTTATTTATTTCAGTCTTACTAGATATAAAATAACATGATATTAACCATCCAAAAAACAAACAGATAATATTCTGCCCAAAGGTCATTCTTGGAATATTATTAGATCCCATAGTAATAGCTCCAATAATAACTGATGGTGATGCTACAATTAAGGGTATAAAACATCTTAACTTATTTTTATTCATCTTTCTACCTCTTCTATCTATACTAAAACTTAAGTTTATTTAACATATTATGCAGATTCAATTTTTCATCCCCTGTAATCACCATAATTTACTCTACTTTTAATGAAGATACAATAGGTAATATAGATCGTCCATTCCATACACCCTCGAGTCCCAATTCTTTTGGCGAGATATTCTGGTAATGTCCATTCATTCCTTGTATATCAATACCACCACTTTCTGTAATTGTGATGATACTATATAACCCTTTTTCATATAGAACCATATCCTTCAAAAATGGGTATTGTTTATGTATTTCATCAGAGTAACAAAAATGCTCGTATTGTGGTCCAAACCATATATATGACATTGAATTCAAACCAAAATAATAAGTTTGTCCAATTTTTTCAATAGAGTCTCCATGGTCATGTCCATTTATACATAAAAGCACTCTGTTGCCTGTATGATTTACTCCATTAATCAAATTTCGAACTGTTTCCCTGTTATATACCCCTCTTTTAGCAAATTCATTTTCAAAACTATGATGTGAAAAAATAACGAAATACTTACTATCATCAGTTAATTCAGATTCCAACCACTTTAATTCATAATCTGGAAGAATGGGATATATATCATTAGTTTTATTATAATTTTTTTTGCAATATGGTTCATAACCATTTCCCTTTTTGATAAAGCAAGTATCTAATACAATAAACTTAACTTTACCATATTTAAATGAATAGTAACTAGTATCCATATGTAAAAAATCCATAACTTTTCCCTTAGGAAATAAATCAGAATCATGATTCCCTATCAAATGATAATGAGGTTTTCCTAGACTATCAAGTATATCAAGTAAAATTTGATTTTCTTCTATTGGTGTACAGAAATCTCCAAGTTGAATAACAAAATCAACATCTACATCTCTAATATTTGTTATAAAATTTTCAATTCTTTTACGTCCGTCAGGAATATGTTCAAAATGTAAATCTGTAAATATTGCAAATTTTACTCTCTCCATCAATTCACCTCCAAATTAATCAAATTCAAAACTATTTCTCTTTCAGGCGAAAAAAACTCGAGATGAAAACATAAATATATTGTTATATGTAGTAAACTTATTGACCGTCTTCCATTACATGCCATTTATATTCATCATCGCTTAAATGGTTGTCATTTAATTCATAACCATAATAGTAAATTATATCTGATTCATCATTTAAAGCTACAGCCTTATAGTCAGATATATTGGCTCCTCTAGGATATTTATAGTGAATAATAGTAGGCTCACCTACTTTAACTATTTGACTCATGACATGATTATCAACTGAATCAATTATTGCAATTTCTCTAACTTGTGGATCTTCAATCACTATATATAGCACCAATTCATATCCTTCTTCTAGTAACACTTTATTACCACCTAAGGTTCTAACCTTATCTTCTTCGTGAGGATAATACCAGTTAGAAGAATTACTTCTATAAAAAAAACCAACTTTCTCAGTATAAGTAGTTTGATATCGTTCTTCTATAGGATTATAGTAGATGTGAAGATAATTCTCACCTACTTTTATTTCTTCTAAAAATGTCGCATTGGCTTCTACGAAAGTGTTAGCCTTTAAAGCTTGCAAAGGTGTCAGTCTTATACCTGCAATTCTCAAACACAGTATTAGTAAAACAGCTAAAACTGATACCATGAATATTTTGCGGATATATGATTGATTCCTGTACTTTTTCTTTATATACATATATGATGCAAATATCAATACTATTATTAGTAGCATCATAATTATCCCTAAAATTAAATTAATCATATATTATACCTCTTTCATAAATAAGTATAAACTAAAAATAAAACTAAAACATCTTTTTTTACTAAGTAATAATCTAAGATTTTTGATTATTACTGCTCAGTTGAAAAAATACTTTCGACACTAAAACGCAAAAAATATACCACGGAATTAAAGATAGTAAAGAAAAAACTATACCTATAGTTCCGAAATTTGCAGGAATCATCATAAAAAAAGCTGAAATAAATCCAAATATTGCTATCAATTTACTATAAACCGAGCTGTTTAACATAGAAATCGAAATAAGGTAAAGTGCTATACAATTCAATATATAGTAAATAACATAGGCAGTTCCTTTCCATTCAAATATCATATTTTGAGCTGAAGATAATAATATATTTCGTTGTATATCACTCGATGCCAAATAATATTCTTTACTAATAAATATCATTTCAACTGCTTTATTGGATGAGAAATATGAAGCTATTCCTATGAATCCAAGTATTAAAGCTAGTGTAATCAATGTTGAATTTCTCTTTTTTAAGGACAAATATAATGAAAAATATATAACAGCTAATATCACGTTATTAATAATATATAATGCATCAAAATGAACTAACCCTAAAAGCCGATTATTTTTAAATAGTTCTAACCACCCTTCAACAGTTTGTGGGTGAGGAGATATGGCAAATATTATAACTTGTACTGGAATGATTATAAGCATGATAATTATAAGAATTCCTGTAATAAGATAGATAGATTTCCATTTTTCAGAATTTGCTTCTTGTAAATACTCTATTTTATATTTTTTCATAAATTCCTCCATATTTTTTATTCATATACGTATTCATGATAGATAACCCTAACACTTAATATAGTATATCATATAAAAATTGAAGCTTCCCTAAATATTCATTTTAAAATATTGCTTATTGCTTTTATGATTACTTAAGTCTTGCTCTACATTGATTGCAATAATACAACTCAGACGCCTTAACTCTAGGATCAAAAACATAACCACAATTGGGGCATTTATATAATCTTTCAAATATAATACCCATTATTATAATAGTAATTGTTACTCCAATGTATTTGATGCTGTTTTCATTAATCCTAACATTAGTCCATAT
Organism: Vallitalea sediminicola; assembly: GCF_054408565.1. Classification (NCBI taxonomy): domain Bacteria; kingdom Bacillati; phylum Bacillota; class Clostridia; order Lachnospirales; family Vallitaleaceae; genus Vallitalea; species Vallitalea sediminicola. The sequence continues at coordinate 56,127 of NZ_BTPT01000018.1, read as the reverse complement.
GTCACTATAGAAAATATTATTACTACAATAAAGAATACTCCAATTATCATTGGTATGAGAATACCTACAATGAAGATAATATTATTAATCAAGTATAATATCCACCTGTTATTAGCTTTTAACTCAAGTTCCTTATTATTTATAAGTCTTGCCTCATTTGATATTCCATTACAGATATTGTAAACCATCATTACTCCAAGGATTAAAGAAGTTATACCTAATAAAATGCCTACTACACCTAATGGATTACTACCTAATTCATTAATTTGTGGTTGATAAATATCAAAAATTGACAAGAAAATCATAGGAAATGCCAATTTTTTTGCCTTACCAAAAAACTCATTCTTTTCTTCTAGTATTGATAATCCTTGATAAAACATAACAAATCCTATAATATCTGGTAGGATATCTATCCCATTTAATCTAAAATCCAACAAAAAAATAAAACCCCAAAACAACTTATTAAAACCCATTTTCATCATCCCTTTCTCTTGTTTAGCTTAAATCTTCTTTTTCTATAAATTTTTCAATAAATATTTGTATTGGTATTTCTTGATTACTATTATCCACCACAACTATGTAATAACAATAAACTTTTCTTAACTGATCAAATATGTTTTTATCTGGTACTTCTGCAGTACCGTAATCTTTTATAGCAAAATCATCTGTACTTAGCTCATTTACTATATCAAAAAATGATACTGTGCCTTCTGTAACTAAATTATCTAACTTAATTAAACTATCTTCATTAGTCAAATATTCTGTAGCTATATAACTTAAAACGTTACCATCACTATCTAATGCCTCATTCAAATTGATTATACTTACTTGACTAAAAGTGAAATCTTTACCCTCTTTGCTTTTTAACTTAAAATCCTTAATCCCATTTCCTTTTATTGCAGTTCCAACATATGATTCTAATTCGTCAAAATATATCTGTATACTTGCATCCCAATCTGAATAACCTTCTTTAGGATTTGGTCTCTTTTCTTCGACTAATGCATTATCAGTTGAATCTGGCTTTAATAGACCTATATTAATTGCTATATTTTCATCTATTTGACCCGAGTCCACCAATTTTTCAATTAAGCTAACCTCATCCTCATAACCATTCATTGGCATCAGTAATGCAAAATAACTTATTTTTGCTAATTGATCTCTAAAAAATATATTGGTGACAAGTTCGTTATAATCCTCTTCATTTAAAAGCGCTTGGCTCTTACTAAACTCTAGAGACTGCTCCCATGCAAAATCTCCTGATATATCACTATACCCTAATGCTCTTAGTATAAAGGTCATATATCCATGTGCTGATATTATAGCATCTGAACCATAAGTTGTAGTACTAGTACCATTGGTAAGTTTCTCATGATACAAATATCCAACATAATCATCAGCCCACTCAGGCACATCTATAAAAGGATGTGTATATTTTTTATTTTGAGCCTCTTGTTCTGCACCGATTAATCGTACAAACATTATTGCAGCTTCAATTCTATTTGGCTCTCTATCTAATTCAAAGCCTGAATCTGTTCCTTTAAAAACTCCAATTTCTTTTAATTTCTCTGCATAATCCTCATATAAATTTGTTGCATGTACAATCGTTGAATTAAAAAGTAATGTAACTAAAACTAAACATACTGTGACTAATGACCTTAAACTCTTAAATATACTTTTCATGAACATTTCTCCTCTAATGATTTCTAATACTAGTATCAATTTCTCATAACGGTTCCATATTTGCTACGTTGCTACTGTATTTCCTGATATCAAACACCAATTACTAACATAAAGTAATCATTCTCTACAGCATTACTGATTCTTAACCCATTCTACAAACTCATTTATTACATCATTTGGATTAGCTTTAATATTTTGCTCTGCAATTTCATCATAATATTCAAGCTCATGTATAATTAATGGTATATCTCTTTTAAACTTATCCTTAATTACATTTTCTGAATGAAGTTTTTGTACAACACTTATAATTATATCAACAAATTCTATTATAATCTTTTCACCTAGTTCAACAATTCTATCAAAATCTTTACTCTCTTCTTCATCTGTAAAATATAAACCTTGTTCTTTTATCCAACCACGTACTTTGTCTGCATCATTAATTTCATTGTATATATCACCAATTACTAACTCTCTATTTTGTAACCAAAAAGCATAATTCCATCTAGCTTCTTCAAAATCACCAGCACTAACTTTAACTTCTTTAACATTACTAATGGTGTTATACCCTAATGTTACTGTCGGAAGTCTATAATCATCATTTATGTTCTCAATACAAAAAGATATCACATAAATATCCTCTATTAATGAATCATTCCACGAATCAATTTCATCTTTGACTTTATTGAATATATATTCATCAAAATTCAACATGTTCTTATCCTCCAACTAATTATTATGTTTATTATCAAACGCTGTATATTATGATAATCTCCTATCTAAATAAATTAAATTAAGAGTCGTTAACTCTTCATCTGGAAAACAAAACCACTCTTTAATATAATTTTCGTATCCAATTTTATCTCTTATTCTATAAAATGCTTGTATTAATTCTTTAATTATAATATTTCCATTCAACTTAACATCTAAAATAACTTCATCTATATTATTCTACTTCATATATATTAAACCCTAGAGTTTCATTAAGTTTTAGTATATTAATATTATCTAGATTTACTGTCAAACTATATGCGAAATTCTGTGTAAATATTAAATTTTCATATTGAACAAAGCTAAAATCTGTTGCTTCTAATAGATTAGATGAAAATTGTGCTTCATTTATATTTGCATATTTAAATATACATGTTTTTAAATTACACTCTGTAAACACTGTATTTGTTAAATTGGCACCACTAAAATCTCCAACAATACAACACTTGTTAAAAGTAAGATTACTTAAATCTTCATTAGTAAAATTACTTTCAATATGTTCATTATTGAAAACAGTTTTTCCTAATCTGTTTTTTGCAACTAACTCCTCTCTATTCATTTATTTCTGTTCCTCCCCATTCAATCACTGTAAATCCACTTCTTTCAAACGACTTTAGTTCTTGTTCTGTAACCTCAATTGGTTCGTTTAGCGCTTTATATACCATAAATACTCTTACTATATTATCTGGCGTTGGTTCAATTGATAATTTAGCTAATTCCTCATATTCTTCCCCAGCAAAATATATTAAATTATATTCATTATTTTGCATCTTTGGTAACCAATAAACAATAAATTCATTATATTCTTTTGGAATCAATCCAATTTTTTCTAATGATTCTTGCAAGAACTCAGCTGTCTCTGATCCTTTTACTACAAAACCTTCATCAATATTCCATAGATAATCTGATTTACCTTCCCAAAACAAATATGAATATTCTTTACCATCTATTGTATGTATTCTGCCATTTGGCTCTGCTATAACTTTCCATCCGTCTCTATAATCCGGGTAAGTACATAATAATTCCCCAGCATAATCAATTTTAATACTAATTTGTGTTTTCTCTTTTGGATATAGATAAATTATAGGCTTTTCAAATTTAATATCCTCACCTTCATCTGTATAAATTTTCTTTACTTCTATTTGATTACCTTCATTTGATACATTTTCATTTGTCTTTAATTCCATTTTAGTTTTCTTACATGATACTAAAGCTATCACAATAATTACTATAAATAATATCATCCTTATATTATTTTTCAAATAATCCACCTCTCAAATAATTATACTTATCAATATTAGGATAAATATTCAAACTCATCACTAAATTCAAGTTTTAGTATAATTGCCCATCCACTTCTTTTTGCCATATCAATAACTGATTCTCCTGATTTCCAGTAATATTGATCATTTTGTCCTATTATTCCCCATAAACCAATATCTTCTGTATCAGATACTATTTCTTGTAATTTTTTACTCCCATATTTCAATTCTGTATTGGGTTTCTCAATATCAATTGATGAATTCATGTAACAATCTTCTTCATATAAAACAGTTCTAACCTCATAGCTATTCTCATCATCATTTTCTTTAGCAGTAATTGTTATTTCCTTCAAATTATATAATTCTGTTAAGGGATGTACTTTTACTATTTGACCGTCTTTCCATTCCTCATAGTATAATATAATCCCTTTCTTTTCTGTATTATATTTTAATACTATATCTGCTACACTAAAATAGTTCAATTGATGTCCTATTTTTTTAGTATTTCCTTCAAATAATTCTTTCTGTATTATCTTAACTTTTCCTTTAGATACATGATTTGGTATGTATCTGAATTTATACATACCATAAAAAATTAATGCTATTGCTATTATTGTTAAAAGTATGACTTTGATTATTTTTTTACTCATCTTTTAACTCTCCCCTCGGCTCATCCAACTATTATAACTGCTTGTTCCCTAGTTAAAGTTCTTGAATTAACATTTTGACCAATTCTGAACTTCTACAAAATTCCCTTCTGGGTCTTTTGCATACACTACAGTCAGTAATCCAATTCCCTCATAAGTTTTCATTACAATTTCTCCAATTTGAGATCCTCCATGCTTCAATAAATTTTCGAGCACTTCTTCAACTGAGTCAACATGAAATGCAATATGAGCAAAACCCTTACAATTAATTGATTGTCTTCTTTCATTTTTGTCTTCTGGCTTATACTCAAATATCTCAAGTGTTGGCCCCTCTTCACTTCCAGGAAGACGTAAATGGATACCAGTCACTCTAACACCATCTATTTCCGTCAATTTATCAATCCATTTACCAGATAGATCTCTTTCTGGTAAAAGTGGTTCGCAATTAAATACTTTACAGTAAAACTCAGCAAGTTTCTTCCAATCATCCGCAATTATATTAGTGTGGATATACTTTATATCATTATTGTTCATAATTTTTGAATACTCCTTTCAAATATAACCAATTAATTAACTAATCACTTATGTCATATAAGTTTTCGCATTATTATTAGCACTGATACTTTCTATAAAATAGCCGTATCAATACATCACATATTAAAATCTAGATTTCTTATAATTGTAAGGAATACTTGTTCCTACAATAACATCCTCTATCTTTTCAATAATTAGCCAATCATCCATATTACCTTGTCTGTCAAATTCTAATGGTGCAATCTCTTGTAGGTTACTAAATTCAACTAGGCATATACATTTCTTGTGCCATCTTACTTTTTGCTTATCAGATAAATTTAGCTTTTCTTGATTTTCTTCTAATACATTATTTATTTCTTCTTCTGATAATTTTACGTAATTCTGTACACTTTTCACATTAGCTGTAGCAGTTATTTTTTTTGTTCCATTTTTCATAAAGTATAGCTTTTCACCTTCAAAGACTCTACTATGAGGTATTTTTCTACCCGCCGCCGATCTGATTATCATCGTTTTTGTACCCTGAATAATTTTCTCTAATACCTTTTCTTTATCATTACAATAAACCATATGTACCATTTCTTTTTTCCTCCTATCATCAATAAATATTCTTTATTATTTCTAATAATCTCCTTTTTCCTTCTGATAATTCTAACTCCACAATTTTGATATCTTTAACAGTATTGATTCTGAAACTATTATTAAATCTAGAACTATTATCGATTCACTTTTACTGAAAGAATATCCTAGTTTATTTCTGTTCCTCCAAATATCTTAGTGCTATTAGCTATTAATACTACTGTGAATATCATAACAAAACATATGTTCTTTTGCAATGATTTCTTAGACCCCTTCCCGAACCAATGAAAACATTGCCATATGATATCAATTCATTCAGCTTCAAAAAACTTTGCCTAGCTTATATTTCTAATAATATATAGCATCCCTTATTAGCCTCAATTTTCAATTGGTATTTATAAGCATGTAATTTAGTTTATCTTCCCGTCTATCATTCATCTTGTACCAGTTTTCTTGTTTATCTACAAATTCAAAACCAACTCGTTTAAGTATTCTTTGCATTTTAAGGTTATTACCCATAGTATCAGCATATATGTACTTCAATCTTAGGACATTAAATACATAGCCTATTGCCAAATTGACTGCTTCTGTTCCATATCCTAATCCTTTATAATTATCATTAGCAAGAATAATCCCTAGTTCACATTTGCTTTCTTTAGAGTTAATTCTTTTTAGAGATAATTCACCTATTGGAATTATATCAAAAAAAATGCCTAACCTAGGATAGTCTGATTCATTCTCCATAATATAATCATACATTTTATCTACTTTAATTTTATTATAAATATAGGGATTAGGATCCATAACATTATCTGCAACATATGATTTCCAAAACCGATGATATTCTTCTCTTGTATACGTCCTTATACATATCCTTTCACCTTTAATACAAATCATAAGCGCTACTCCCTCCTATAAAAAATCTAATATACTACATATTATATTAAGCAAAAAAGCTGCCAATAACTATATAATTTCTACTAATTTTATTACATTGTATGTATAGATTAAACTTGTCTGCTTGGATTGTATTTATCACCATATTTTTCTTTTGCCATTTCTGTGTATTTTAAAATAAAGTCAGATTTGGCTTCCGTATATCCATCTCGATTATGTTGATATTTATCTAATAATCTTAATTTTAGTTTACCATATTCATCAGCAACTTTTTTATATTCCATAAGATAATCTCTAAAATATAATTCATTCCAATTATCATTGTATCTAATATGCAAGTGATAAACTTTATCTGCAAATCCTTCTTTTGTATATCCTTTATTAAATGACATACTCATATATGGTTTTTTTTGAGATGACATCAATACCCAACCATTATGTATTATCGTGTCTATTAACTGTTCAATATTACTATCGTCATGTATCTCCAACAAGATATCCACAGTTGGTTTAGCAATTAATCCTTCAACAGCACTACTTCCAATATGATTTATACGTATAATATTTTTATTATCAATATAATTTATTAGTCTTTCTTTTTCAATTTCATACCAATTTTTATAATCTATATTATGTTCTTTTAAAATGATAGGGAATAATTCCCATAATTCTTCCAATGTCATTTCTCCTAATTCTTTTCCCATAAATACCTCCTTGATCTTCCTAGTTTTTGCATATATATTGGTATCTTATCATAATTTAAGATTACTTTTCAAAAATAGTTTTCCAGTTATCTTTATTGCTAAATGTCTCGAAACTATATTTTGATATATAATTAAATTCTTTATTGTTTTTCTTTTCATAAGCATCATATGCAATATATAATAACGACTCAAATTCCAAATCCTTAGGCATTTCTTTAGGGTTATTAATGATTTTATAATAATAGTCTCTGCCATTGGCAACTACAACACACCTAGTATACAGAAACCAATCCACCGAAAAATGACTATTTTTATCCTTATATGAATATTGACCAATGTTCTGTGCATATTCAATGCCATCTAAATCATACAGCAATCTTGAAAGTATATCATGAAATTTATAAATATCTTCGTTAGATTTTTTAGACAAATAATTAATAGCACTATTAAGCACTCTATCATCATCAACTTCAAATTTCCATTCAAACATTGAGATTACATTCCAAAATTCACTTTCATCCATAACTACATTATTGGGTATATCTCCATAGTCTTGTTTGTTACTACAACTTGTAACAATAGTAAATATTAAGGACAAAACATACAATAAAATTCTACTCATAATTTATTTCTCCTATATTATTTATCTTATAGAGCAATATAAAATATTTGCTTATTATAAATCAAATACTATTCTTAGCTTGACTGTTCTTCAATTCATAATATTATCTACATTAATATATTACAAAAAAATTATATCATAAACAACTCCATCAAAAAATTGTAAATTATTCCCTTAACTCACTATCATCAGTTATACAACTACTCCAGTGTCTTTGAAAGGATTCCCAAATAATTTCCTCTAGTGTTTTATGTCTCCTTAAGCAACTTTGTTTTCGATGTTTTTTTTACATGAAGTTTTACAATCTGTAAAACTTTACGATTATACGAATCAAATATCTTTTTCCATTTCAAAACATCTTCGTAACTTTTGGCTGCATATAAACATGATAACCGTGATGGATACTCTGAAAATTCTTCTAATCTTACCATCTCAACAATAACTTCTCTAATGGATATAATTGTTTGATCCATATAATTAATAGCAACATCAGCATTTTCTTTATTTAGTGTCAATCCATTCCCTTTACTTTTTTATATACTTATATAATATAAACTCAGTATAATCAATATAAAAACCTTCTTCAATATCTTTGTAACTCTCAGGTTCAATGCCAAAACCAAAGGCACTATTTGGTCCTCTTCCATGCTGACCCTTCTCAAATATCTTTTGTCTTTTATCATAAAGCTTAATTCCATCCATTTTACTAACCCATGAAAATGTTCCATTTTCATTAAAAGTACCATTGTATAAAAATTCTCCTTTACTATAATTCATATTATAGGTAGTTTCAAAACTGAAATATATATCATTCCCTCTATTCCAAACTCTTGATAAAATAATATTTGTGCTATGCACCTCTAAAAGCTTTTCATTCATCTCTATGATTTCATCTGAATTGAATGGTATCCATTCTGGTTTAATAAATAGCTTTACCTTTACTGATTCTTGTACCTGATTTAATATATATCCATTTCTATCAGTAACATTATTAAATATACCTTCATTAGAATAATTATTAATATAATGTTTGTATCCCAATATAATAATCAACAAAATTAGAATAACGCTCATTATTATTTTCCTTCTCATAACATCACCACCATTTCTTTTTTATTATATTCCTTATTTCATTATTTGTTTTATTGTAGTCGTATAATGAATTATCTATTATAAATTTTTCCATATTCAATACTTCTAGAATCTCCATCTCTAATACCTTTCTTGATTTAAGTACATTAATAGTACCTTCAACACCATTCATTTTGTTTTCTTTTCCAAATCCTCTCTTTGTATAATAGTAAGTAAATCCTTCTAGCCATGAGTAAGGTCTCTCTCTAGCAACTTTTTCAAAAGCCTCATCTATATTATTCTGATTAACATATAATAAAATTGGTTTCAACGGACTTATGATCTTTTCCAATCTTTTAATATAATTTATTGTTGTTTCCTTAGGACTATTATCTCGTAACATGCTAACAGTTATTGGATTTTGAATAAAACAACATTCAAAAATATATGTATTTTTATCTTCTAGAGCGTTATCTACAAAATTTGTCCATTTATCCAAGATTAATTCAATATGTCTATCTAGTGATAATTCATAGATATCATACTCCATTATATCATTTAGTAATTCATCTGGATATTTACCACCATTCATTAATTTGGCATATGGTATAAAAAAACTTTCTCCTTTTTGTACAGTATTCATCTTAATTAATTCTAAATATTTTTCATACTTAATAGTTAGCTCATTAAACTCTATACGATTCATACAAGATACTCCATCATAATCAGCAGGATGTTCTAAACTCCCTTCACAAAAAAGTTTATGTGCTAAATCAATTTCATTTAAAATTTGATCAGTTATTTGTGCTATTGTTGATTTACCTGAACCTGGCAATCCTTCAATAATAATTAATTTTGTTTCCATAACCTTCCCCCATTCTTTAAGCCCCTTCTGGAACGCTCTTGCCTAGCTAATGGATATACATTGTCAAGAAAAAAAGCTATTCCATCTTCATCATTAGTTTTTGTAACATAATCCGAAATATCCTTTAATTCTTGTACCGCATTACCCATCGCAACTCCTACACCACATTCCTTGATAATTTCAATATCATTAAAATCATCACCAAAAGCTACTACTTTATCTAGACCAACATTACTATCTTTTAATATATATTTGATAGCATTCAATTTAGAAACATCTTTATCCATAATTTGTCCAAGTGTATTATTATCTGTAACTACCATAGTACATTGCTCTGGTAATTTACCTCTGAATTGTTCCCAATCAGTTATCTCTGTTAGATCTATTAAAACCTTTGCTGCTGGTTTTAGATTAAAACAGCTAAAATCAACTTGTTTATATTGGATTTTACCAAAATACTCTTCAACATTATAATTTGAATATAATTCATTATTTATCTCTAATGATAGTTTACTATTTCTAAAACTATTACTAGATAGATCAATGATTTTCTTTACTGAGTCTCGTGAAATATACTTACTATGTATTTTTGTATTTCCCTGATAGATTTCTGCTCCATTATATACAATCCTTATGCTCTTCGCTAAAGGTGGAGGTAGAATTTTATCTACCACTCTAGGTGGACGGGCTGTCGCTATAACAATTTTCTTCCCATTAGATTCATGCTGTTTCAATATTTCTATTGTCTTTTTTGAAATAGTTTTATTACTTCTTAATAATGTACCATCAAGATCTAAAACAATAATATCAAACATTATATCCTCCTAATTTACCATAGTGTAAACAACTAACTAATATCACCACTAAAATAATATAACTATTTATACTCCCGACATCTCTGAACTGTCGCCTGTATACTTTAAATCCATCCACAAAACATACTCATCATATATCTCTTCTATATTCTCTGTTGTTATTTCTCTACTTATTATCTCAATTAATTCATCTTCAATCAACTCTTGAACTGAAAATTCTCCTATTCCTTCTTTATCAGAAGGATATATATGTATCGCTCTAAAACAAATCAACTTGTTTCCAATAAATCTGTATAAACGAGTATAATTTGATGATGCCCCATTCTTATTGAATTCATATATTACTTTCAATTCTTCATCGATTGTAGGTGATGACAGCTCACTTAGTTCTTCTGAGAAAACAAACTTCATCTCCTCATCATTCCAAAGAAAAAAATTGGAGCTAAAGTTACTAGCACCTCTATACGCCACATAACTAAAATCATTGAATCCATCAAAATTCGCATCTACAATCCCATTATCAAAGAACAATGTACCATTAGTTTTATTCTTCAACACCTGTATAGGAGTTGTTAAATCATTTATATCATATATTGTGATTATAAGATTACTATTATTAATTATTTCATCATCTTCTATATCAAATGATTTAGCCTCCATTACAATGTGTAACTTATGAACCTCATCACCAATATCTATATCCAACTCACACGACTCATACGCTTCTTTTTGTATTTCTTCATCTTTCTCATTTGTTTCAGTTACATCTATCTTATTGATTGTTGTAGCAGACTTTTTCCTTAGAAGTTTCTGAGATTGTTCATACACTTCGTAATCAACGCTATTATAATTACAACTTGTTATTATCAATCCAATTAACAATACTGCAAAATACCTTTTCATTATTACCTCCTTATCAACAAAATATATAGGTTATCTATTGCTTATTACATCCGATATCCTACTAAAGTATCTATTAATTTAATTACTAATTGATTCGTATTACCGTTTATATCATCCTCTGGACTATATTCAACTATATCTGCGCCCATAAATTTCTTAGACTGTGATACATAATCTACTATCTGTATAGCTTCTCGTGCAGTTAATCCTCCTACTTCCGGTGTAGCACAGCCTCTATAAACTCCTCCGTCACATGCGTCAATATCAAATGATAAGAATATCCCATCGGTAGTTTCTTCAAGTCTACTAACTATTTCTTTTATAACTTTTCCTATTCCCAACTTATCAATTTTATCCATACCATATAACGATATATTTTCATTTTTAATAGTCATATATTCATTTGGCATTAAATCTCTTATTCCTATGTACATTATATTTTCTGTATCAATTGCACCTGTAAGATTAGATGAATTAAACATATCTTGATATACATATCCTAAAGATATGGCTACACTTTTCCCATGAATATTACCATTTTCAAGATTATTCAAATCTGCATGAGCATCAACCCATATTAGTCCTAATTTACTTTTGCCATTTGCTTCTTTAAGATACCTGGAAGTAGCAGATACAGTACCAACAGCAATAGAATGATCTCCACCAACTATAATAGGTGTTTTACCTTTAACATAAGACTTATAGACGCAATCATTAAGTTTTTCACAATATAATTTTACTGCTTCTAATTTCTTCTCACTTTTATTTAACTGATGAATTTTGGAATCAATTTCTACATTACCAGAATCCTCAATATCTGACCCCCAAAATTCATTAGTTCGCTGTCTAATCTTCATATTTAGTCCATTCTCTCTTAAATAATCGGGTGCTGTTTTACTACCACTTTTATTGGCAGCAAAACCAAATGGCGCTCCTATAATTTCATAAGCTCTCTTCATTAATTAAATCCTTTCCATATATGCTTCTGTTAAATTAATATAATTGTTATATGCAATATTGACTAGTAACTAATTTCAGTAACTTTCCACTCGCTATTCCTTTCTTTAACTAATTGAACATTTACCTTCATGGTATCATTATAACCCTTAACCGAAATTATATAATGTGCATTTTCTTCCCCATTTGTAATGCTTACTCCTCCATTTGGTATAGTATCAAATTCTTTTATATCTCCTACAATTCCAATTATCTCTTGTGAATTCTCAATATAATTAATTGCTTCAATATATGATGCATCATTTTTTATCATCATCAAAGAAAAGAGTGTGCAAGAAGTAATAAATATGAAAAAACCTACAATTCCAGCAATAATTATTACACGTTTATTTAATTTTTTCTTAAAACAATATACATCTGTATTAGTTAACAAATCGCCTAGTTTCCTTCTGCTTTTTCCTGCAATAATACATATTAATTCAATTGGCCAGATAAAAGTAAATAAATTCCTTATTATTAACTTTATAACACCAGGCGTTTGCAAATCTTCTACATTCTTAACTTTTAACCCCATTAATAATTTTCCTAGGCTAATCCCTTTAAAACAGTCTTTTAATAAATATAAACAGAAAGCTATGACAATAATTTTCACAATATTATTATAGACATTATTAACATCATAATCTGTAAAACCAATTAAAAAAACCAGTAATACTATAATTAAATGATCAATCATAAAAGCTAAAAATCTTCTCTTAAAAGAAGCTCTCTCATTATGTACTCCTTCTACTGTATACATTCCAATCCTCCAATTCAAGTTTATAAATAAAGTTTTTATCAACGACTTTGCTGATAAATCCGCTTCAAGATTAATAATAAAATTCTACCCCTTTAATTTCATAAAGTGGCTTAACCATTAACTATACTTGATATTAATAAATCATATTCTTTACCTAACGGTAAGTTAATATCTACTTTTAAACTTCTCCTAGTAGTTTCAATTTCTTCATCTTTCATAGGATTATATCCTTTTTTAATGGACTTTTCCCAATATATTCCTATTCCCCTCTTTTGCCAGATAGGCAAATCATTATAGTTAACTCCCTCATTAAATAATAATTCATTTTTATTAGCTACAGTTTTACTAGATAGATAGTTAGTTGCCTCGATAGCTGAAATTCCTTTACTCCTCAATGTCCAATAACAATGAGCATTAAGAGAATTTCTATGAGCATCTGCTTGTCTCCATTCAAAATAATCAATTACTGCTTCTAGATTTGGTAACTCTGATACTCTACAATCAAAACATCCAATGTCCCCTAATAGATTTGTAAACTTTGCGCTTGCTTCTCCAGCTAGTATAGAATTTATTTTCCTTACTTTTCTCCCAAAAGTTGAATCTTCCAAGTGAAATAGCAATGAAATTTCGTCACTTTGAGTAAAACCATATATAATTCTAAATCCACAAGTCATCAAATGTTTAGTTGTTTCTATCATGTAATCCCTAAACTGACAATCAAAAGGAGCTTGAAATTTATGTATCTCTTTAGTTAGTCTAGTAAAATTTCTTCCATCTATTCTAGTTACAATATATATACCAGGTAAAACGCTATAATCTTTAGATGTTTCATATATTCTCATTTTTTTATCTATTTCATTGAATTTCATCATTCCACTCCTCAACTATATACTTATTATTATTTAAAGATACATAGTATAGTTTATCGAAACCTTCTTTATAAGAAGGTAATTCTAACTTATTATATGTGCTTAAGATACCCATTCGAGGAATCTTTTCTTTTCCATTTCTCAGTTCATTACGCATTATAGCATCATTAAGATTTGATTTAAAATAATAACCAATTACTTTAAATTTTTCTTCTTTTAACTTTGATATATACTTCTCTCTGTCTGTAACAGTTGGATTAGTATTATCTATAACTAAAGGTTGTTTTGCTCTAATACAGGCGTCAACTAGAATTTTTTCCCTATTTCTTGTTTTTAGCATATCTAGGTTTATCCTCATATGTGTATTGAAAAATAATTGCTTATAAAAACTACTTTTACCAGTGGCTTGTATCCCTATAAAAATTATTCCTTCCATATCATTCTCCCTTCAATAATAAACAAATCTATAACTATTTCTATTAAGAAAAATGCTCCAACATTAGTAATAATATGACTTAACGAAATCAGATTTTTTATTGTGCTGGCAGCACCAATCAACAAAGTTCATATGTATATTTAAATCTTTAAAAGTATACCAATCTGTATAAAGATTATAGTAATACTGATACTCACTACTATACTTTTCTTTAAGCTTTATAGGTAATCGTTCTAAAAAATCTTTGAAATCGCTCAGCAAAGTTATACAATAGTCTTTTTCATAAATTACTCCCTCAGGAATATGATGGCTTCCATACCACAAATCGTTAATATATCCTTTCATTATGGTATCAATCGTGATTCTATCATGAGGATTTAAGTCATATGATTCCAACAATAATTGAAATGGATTACCAAATTCATTAACTACTAGTTTATAAAACACCTTATCTGTTCTCATAAACATATAGAGCCATCGCATATGAATTGGCGATTTTTGTTGGGATTTCTCTATTAAATAAGGTAAAATAACTTCTTTCACAAGTGGATACTGAATTATTAAATCAGGATTTTTATCATATTTAGCTTCACTACAATAATCAGCAAACAATTCCAAGAGATTTTTATCAGCACTTTTCAAATATACTATTACATCATCCATTAACTTCTTGCTTCGTTTCTTCAAACCAGAATTATAAGCTTTTGCATATTCTAACCAAATTTTATTTAGATTTTTATCATTAGTATTTATTTTTGCAATTACATCTCCCATACTCATTCACATCCTTAATCTTAATAATCAAGTCAAAGTAATATTATTTTAAAACTATTATATTAAATTCCTAAATTTTAATGAATATAATTCATAACTCCTCAACCATAACTTAAATTCATTGCTTATAGATTCTACATTTCCATAAATACTGGAGGTTGCTAAACAATATCCATCTGAGAAGTACATTATTTTATTCTGCATTTGCTCATTAATATCATATAAATTATTCTTTAATAAAAGATTATAAACAATAGTTAATGATTTATCTATATCAATATTGTTATTTTCCAATTTTATATATGTTAATCCTGAGATACAATGGATAGAATTCACACTAACTTTCCAATTACAAGCCTCAAATAAAATAGACTTGATATCTGCAATCTTATGACTTTTAACAAAGGGAATATCATAAATTACATCAGGTATATCCTTATCATCCTTTAAGCAATTCTCTATCCAATTTAATATATCTGTAGAATCCAATAAACCACAATCTAATCCTAGTAACATAATATTTATTTCTTCTTTAATATTCATAATAACTCCTATTATAATAATAACCATGTGTAAAGATCACCGTAATTTGAGTGATACTCATATCTATAGATTTATACTCCCGACATCTCTCAACTAAGTCTGCAAAACTTTCTTATTCCACAAATATTCATATATCTAAAGCTAAAATAATTCACTCCGTTTCTACCAACCATATATAAATTTAGTATTATTCTTAAATCAGATTTACTTGAGATTATAGATTGAAAATATGATTATTATGCATTTGTCTTTTTCTCTATGGGAATCCATATCTCACAAAAACAATCTGTCTCAAGATCTTGTGAGTACAATTCAAAATCAGTATCATCAATCATATTATACTCTGAACCTGGAAGAAACTCAGAAAAGATCTTGCCCCATGTTCCCCCTATACAATCCGGAGTTTCACCAATACATTTAAACACAGCCCATAATGTAGGTTTTACCTCCCATATGCCATATCCTTCAGGTACATTACCACAACTAAATTTCATACCAATACCATAATCAAAATGTTTACTTTCTTTTGATATAGGTGCACAAACTCCATAAATATCATTCTCATTAGTATTTTGTTTCAAAACTTCAAATGTACCATTGGCACCACATTCTTTCCAAAAATCTGGAATTTCAGTATTTCCCTCTTCTGAGATTGATTCATTCCTAAACTTCCTAATCTTAGCCAATAATTTAAATTCTTCTCTCTTTTCAATTCTGTAATCCATAACAGTACCACCTTCCAATTTTATTTTAATGAGAAGGCGATTAAATGATTTTAATTTCATACCTGCACGTCTTGCCACATTAGGCGTAATACCATGAAATCTAGTAAATGCCTTTGTAAAACTCTCAGGCGAATTATAACAATATTTTAAAGCAACATCAATTACCTTTGCATTAGATAAAGAGATTTCCTGCCCTGCCATAGACAATCTTCTATTTCTAATATACTCATTGGCTGTAATACCAGTCACTAAACTAAATGTTCTATGAAAATGGTAACCTGATACGTAGATATGATTTGCAACATCTTCATAGGTAATCGGTTCTAATATATGCTCTTCCATATAGTTAATTGCTCTTTGTAAATTTTGAATATAATTCATCTAATTCACCTCCCTATATAAATTGTACTAAAATAAAACTGTTGTTTCCTATCCTACCTTGCTTTCTTTTGTCTTAAAGTTAAATAATATTAAACATTACAGCAATAGAAGCAGTAAAATTACCTAACCCATGTAATACCTAACTTGATATAATTGAACCACCTGACTGTTTTTCATTAATCCATCCACTTACCCATCCTGACATACCAGTTAAAACAATAATAATTATAGTTCCCATTACTCCAGCTATCCAAAAAAAGAATATTCCATGCATTAATCCAAATAATATTCCTTGAATAATATTATAAATATCAAAGATTTATTTTACACTATCGTACCATATCTCTTTAAAATCCTTTTGTAAAATACTAAATCTTAATCTATCAATATACTCTTCATGTCTAATTCTATCTTCTCTTAAAATCCCTTCACTAATAAAACCTATTCTAGTATAACATTTAATTGCATTTTCGTTATCATAGTCAACACGCAACCATATTTTATTAAGTTTCAATTCTACAAAACCTATCTGTAACATAGCAATAATAGCAGCAGCACCATATCCCTTACCCCAAAAGTCTTTATTTCCAATTGTTATTCCTAATTCTGCATTACTATTAACATCATCAAAATTTTTCAAATCTACCCATCCAATATGCACATTATCTTCTGTTAATATAGCTTTTTGTAAATATCCATTAGTTCTGTTAATACACATTTTAATCCATACCTTAGTTTCTTCTCTAGTGAATGGAGGATATTTGTTTGGAATAGATAGATATTTTGTGACTTCCTTATCTAAAGACCACTTATATCTATCCTCTAAATCATCTATAATTAAATCTCTTAATATTACTTTAGGTATCATAAGAATCACCTCGTATCTATTCTTTTATATTAGTTGTTAAATAATCTCTACCTTCATATTTGTTCCAACTTGTCCCTCTCTCACATTCTTAATCGGTAAAAAATATATAAACATATCAGAATTACACTTACGGTGATTCTCAAAACTTATATTAACACTAATATAAGTTTTGATTAATATCTTAAAGTCCTTCTGGGTTTGTGGATAATCAATATTGCAACTATCTGGAATAACCAAGTCCGAAAAATCACACACATAACCATTCGTACCGTTTTGTAATGTAGCTTTCCAAAATTTCTTGTTTAAACTTATATCATCAACACTCAATTGACAGTCACTAGCTGATATAAAATCTGAATTGATGGCTTCACCACATATTATAACTTGAAAACCTACTGAGGATTTCCCAATATTCTTTACTGTAAATTTATATGATTTATTATCACCAATATTAGATTTATACTCCATATAATAACTTACAAATTGTAATTTAGTCTGATCTAATTCCGTATCTTCCTGGTCTTCTTTTGCATTCTTGAAAAATAATGTAATTGCAGAATTCAAATCTAACTCCTGTAAATGCCTATGGCTTAGAAGGCATAATGAATTATCTATAGAAAATGTATTAGCGAATTCACTAATCTTATCATCTACAAAGACTGTGTTTTTACTGAAAATTGATTTTATAGTTTTACTGTCAATTTCTTCACCGCAATTAATCCATGCCTTTATATTCTTATAACTGACAGTACTCATTTCATTTAAATTTGTTATGTTAGCTTTCATCTTCCCATCTCTAAATAATTCAATATTAAAGTAGTCACTATCAATGACACTTATACAAAGGATTTCCGTATCTATTACCTTACCTAAAGAAATAGCCATATCTGTTGACAGTTCAATATTTGAGGCATCAAGATTACTATCAAATAGTGACATCCATTTAGAATCTGATCGTGCAATTAATGTAATCTTCCTATCAAAATCATATGATTCAGCTTCTACATAACCTGAATTCTTCATCATTACAGAAATAGCATCTACAACAGTATCAGTATCAATAGATTTTTTTCTTTTTAATTGTAAATTTGAACAAAACGTACCCATTCTTCCTCCTTTAAACATTAGTAAAATGTATTTCCATAACCTATCTAATTATTAACTAACGTTACACTATTTCCTGTATTCCCCCCTGAAAAGAGATCCTTGATTTTCTTTAAATAAATTTCTATTTATTATAATTTATATACTCTAACAAAATATATTTTTCTTCTACCTTCTTTATAATACTTCTATTATAGCTTTTAATATGAATTGAATCATCATATATATATTCAATATAGTTTGTTGAGTAAATTGTATATGTTCCATCTCCGTTATTTAGTATATTATCAACTTCACTATACAATTCAAATGATTCCGGCATTTGAATTTCAGATATATCATATTTATTATCAGCATAATCTACTAATTCATCAATATTTTGGTGCTTACCTCTTGACTTACCAAAGAAATTAAAGCTTGTTTCGCTCACTAGTTCATAATTCATATCTATCTACTTTATCATTATACCAAAGGTTATAAAATAAACCGAACGTAATTAAATCAACATCAGATACATTCTTTGATAAATAAGTATTAAGCCTAAAATTACTATTAATAAGCAACCAGTGAAAATATTTTTTTCATATAATCTACTCCGTTTAACCAAATTTATTTATAAACTCTTTACAATGTAAGAACTACTCATCTAAACCTCTATATATTTATTCTATTTCAATGATGTGTTTTTCTTAGGTTTTATTAGTAGATGTTTCATTTTTATTTCTTTTAATCTATAACTTTCTAGCTATTATTGATACCAAATTAAAATAATTACCACCTTCAGCATTTAACATTTTAATATCTTCTTTAACATAAATATTATCAGTGAAAAAGAACCTTACCTACCTTCCTAATCTTTTGCTCATTATACTAAACTTTAGTACCTATAATACGTTTTACTTCTAATACATCCATAACATCCACCTTGTTCTTTTAGTGGTTGTTATGGATGTGTTGATTATGATTTTTACTCACTCTTGATGAAAAACTTTGTTAGATTGATCTAATAATAAGTTATTTCTTGATGATAGGATACCACAATTCAATATATCCATATTTCTTTGTACCGCCATAAATCTCAAAATTTGCGCTATCAGCTCTTTCATAATTTGCTGTTGGTAGCCATTCACTATAAAATCTTTTCTGCAAAGTAGTTAAAACCTTAAAGAATTCATCTCCCCATTTAAATTTGGGGGATTCGAGAACGACATATGTCTGTGCAGGAATATGGATAGTTTTATATCCCTCTGTATTACTATTTTTTGAAACAAATGAACATAGCATATACGGAAAAGTATTTTCTTCTGTCTTACGATAATATTCTGCCCCATGAATTTTGCATAAATCTTGAGGTAGAAAAGTTGGCAAATCCCCAGCGTTTGAAAGAAGTCTATTATACTCCCCATTTTTTTGGCATGTTTGCCAGAGCTCTGCTGGACTTAAATATCCTTTTTCTCCTGTTAATGATACTATTGTTTCAATACCGAAAATGTCAAAAGCCTCTTTGGTTTCAATCCTGTAATCCATTTCTTTATCTCCTTTAATTGAAATTTGAAAAGAAATTTTAGGATAGGCTTTCAATTTTACACCAGCTTGTTTTGATTGGGTTGGCGTTAATCCATGAAGTGCTCTAAAAGTTCTTGCAAAAGATGTAGCAGAATCATATCCATATTTTATAGCTACATCAATCACTTTAATGTTGGAATTTTGTAATTCCAATGCCGCTTGTGTCATTCTTCTTCGTCTAATATATTCAGCCAATGAAATATCAGTTATGAATGCAAACATACGTTGGAAATTATAAGATGAACAACAAGCTCTCATAGCAACTTCATTAAAATCTATATCTTGTGTTAAGTTTTCTTCAATGTAGTCAATCGCCAGATTCATTTTTGTAAGCCAATCCATATTAATCCCTCCTCAATTAAAGGATATTATATATAAACTTTTAATTAGCAACTTTTTATGCACAATTTTGTTTACATACAAAAACAATTCAATTTCTCGAAAAAAATATTGTTTACAAGTTTCCACATTTCAGCTAAATACAATAACTCAGCTACTTCCTTAAGCTTAAGTAATTCTACCCTTCTACACTTACAAAATCTAACCATGAACAAGCCAATTATTTTGATACAACTTTAATTAATTTAGCTTCATTAATAACATCTGATTCTAATAAGTCAATATAGTATTCATCAATAATTATTGTAATTTCTCCACTATCTCCATATTCCTCTAACATATCAACTGCTTCATCATAATTACTGAACCTAAACCATAATGTACGCATATCATCTTTTGCTCTTGGTAAAATATCAGATAGCTTATCATCAATACTAAATGTTACAATATTACCCAAATAATAATCATCTTTGATAATGGAATAATTACCAGTTAATTGCTTCTGTCCAGAGAACTGTATCTGCATTCCTTTGCGACTTGTAATATCTGTAACAATCATTTCATTAACATTATCTCCAACTTTAATTTTATTTAGATCAAATAATGATCTTCCCCATATCATTGATTCAATAAAGTTTATATTAAGTTCTACATCTTCTATAGTTGACATTAACTCATCAATTGCATCTTGAGGAAGGTCTTCTTCATTCTTATTTTTAATATTTATGGTTTTTTCAACTTCTGAAATCCTATATTCAATTGATTCTAATCTTTTTATTATCTCTTCAGATTTTCTATTATTAATTTCCTCAATTTCACTAATCCTATTAGATAATACTGTAACTTCAGATGGCTTAGCTGTACATCCATTAATACTTATAACTACAACTGTAACAATTATTATTAAATACTTAGGATATTTCTTCATAATAAATCCTTTCTCTAATAGTCTTCTCTTCCTCTACTTATCTTCTTTATTCAACTCAAAATCTACCCAAATAGGTTTTTCTTTATTTTTTTGAACTTCCCATAATTCCCAGAAAGCCTTCTCTTCAACCTGTTTTTCAGATATAAAATAAATTGTATTGAGTTTACCGTTTGAATCCTCTTCAGCATCCATTCGAACGATATTATGCTGTGAATATGAATCTTCATTAAAGGATAATTGATAATAACCATTATAAGCTGCACCGCCGGAGGCATGATAAGTTCCATCTCTCTTAATATCACTCATCTGTCGATGGCTAAACTCATGACCAATTACTCTTCCATCATACTCTCTCAAAACTAATACAAATCCTGCTGATTTATCGATACTTCCTTCAATCACAATCTCTGGAACCTTATCATTATTCATATCTATAAAGCTAAAATGATTAGGTATAAACTTATATTCATCGTAGGATATATCATTTAGATAATATTCATTTTCAGATTCTGCTACTATAAATTCAAAAGAAAAAGGCATTTCACTAAGAAGTACTTGACTATACATTTTACATAATTCAGCATCAAAATACTCTGAATCTAAATTATTCTCAATGTAATCATTTATCCTTTGACTTAAACTACTAGATTCACTATTTATGTTTTCTATGGGTTTTTCTATTGACTTTTCTATATGACTAGTTTCATTTACTTCGCCTTTCTCTTTTTCTATAATACTATTTGTTGAAGGACTATCTTCTACTGAAGCAGTTTTGATGATATTCCCTTTCCAAGCAACTAAAATAAGAAAGATGCTCAGTATAATAAATATTTTTTTCATTATAATTTCTCCCCTAACTGATTAATGTATCAAAAAATTGTATTTACTTATTATTCGGTTTATATTCCCGAATCTTTTAATAAAAACTGTATTATTTCACTATTTACTATTTTAGGTTGTTCATGGTTTATGCCGTGTCCAGCACCTTCAATAATCTTATAATTATATCCCTCTATCTTCTAATACATTGATAAACTCCAATAACTTTACCAACAATAATCTTTGTAATCCGGCAAACATCCGTTTAATATATCAAGTGCCTTTTCACCTGCAAAAGATCTTGACCAATTTTTTAAACTTAAGTTCATTATAATGTGATATAAATCCATCATAATCTAGAGCAATTTTAGGTTCAAATCCATTTTCAACTAATGGATACCAATACTCTCCTTCTCTCACGTTCCATCTCTTTTTCATAATATTTCTAACTTGATAATATAATTCTTTTGATATCTTGTTTTGCATAATAATTTCCCCATCTGATTTAGATAATTTTACATAACATTTTGTATTTGACATCTATGAATGATCACTCAGATCTTTAACTTTCTCAGTAAAGGTTCATCATCCCATATTTGTACCTCTATATATCTTTCAGGACCAAATGCACCATCTTGATTCCAATCCTGAGGCAACCCATATTTATCTATAATCTTTATTATTTCATTAAAGGTATATATTTGTTTTCTATATTCCTTATTATCAGTAACACGTGGACTAAAAGTAGGAAACATATCTCCATATGAAAATGAAATAGTATCTAAATCAAATTCTGACAAATGGATTCTTATGTATTCACCTTCATTATACCAAGTTTGAAGCCAATCACATTTACCAACAACCATATAATGTGGTGATTTTCTAACTGGCTTTCCACCTTTGGAAATAAATATTTCTCTAGCCATTTGTTCTAACTCTTTTCTTCTCTCAAGATATCCTTTATATCTATGAACCGCCATGACTTTATTCTCTTGCTTTATTCTATCTAGTATCTTTTGAGCTTGTGGTATGTCTAAATCTGATAAGTTTAAGAAAGGTCCTCTGTCTTTTTCATAATAATGATATAAATACTTAATACTTTTATCCTTTTCCATAGATTTTACCCCTTACTAATTATTGCGGTTATACTTAGACCCTACTGCAAATACCTTGTTTCTGTATACATTTTTGTTAGCTTTCAACTTGATATGCAAAAGGTAAAAGTTCTATAGCAGACACCTTGCAAATACCATTTTCATATTCAACAATCACTTGACACTGTGGCGCATAATCAGAAAGCATTTGCCTGCAATTACCACATGGAGGTAAAATTTCTTGACCATGTTTCCCACGAACGGCTACAATACATTCAAAATCTCTTTCTCCATTTGTTATAGCCGCTCCAATTGCTATTTGTTCTGCACAAGCACCGTGTAAAGAATAAACATTTACTCCAACATAGATATTCCCACTTTTACATCTTACTGCAGCACCAACAGTATGATTAAAGTTAACCTCATCATAATTATCTTCAATTACCTTTTTAGCTCGAGTAATCAAACTTAAATCCTTTTCATCTACTTTTTGCAATCTAATTTCCTCCAATTATACATATAATACTTAAAATTTAATACTTATATTTTTAATGAATTCAACTATTTCAGATACCACAATTTCTTTGTGTGACCAATGAAGATAGTGTTTAGAATCTTTTATTGTTTTCTGTGCGCTATCATTTGACCAATTTAATAATTCCAGCTGTACTTTCTCCCAATCATTTCCACTGTCAGATGAAAGTATGAGCAAAGGAATATCTTGTAAATATCCATTATCAATAACTATCTTAGCATTTTCGTTTATATGTTTTAGTACATCAAGATTACTATTATTACCTATAAACTTATAATACATTGCTTCGTCAATATTTTTAATATCTTTTGGAAGTGATTTATATCTTATGTCCTCACCTATAAATGGTAGTTTAATACCAATATTGCCTAAAGCCCTGTTTATTCCAGTTACTCTTAAAATAGAACTAAATCTGTTTAGCATCAGTGATTTAATTTCTAACTCATCCACATAATATTGGGGACTTCCACCATCCAAGAAAATTATACCTTGAATTTCATCAGGATACACTTGGGCATATCTTATTGCTTCTAATGAAGCAAGAGAGTGGGCTACTAAAATATATGGTGGTATTTGATTCGATTTATTAAGTAACTCATGTAAATCACTCACCAAGTTATCTACTGTTCTTGGCGAATTAGTTTTTTTGCTCCATCCAAATCCAGCATGGTCAAAACTAAGCGTTTTAGCATATTGTTGCAGCTCATTTTGCAAATAATAAAAATCAGTATAAGAGTTTGGTGTACCTGAACCTGATATAAACACTATTGTGTTATTACCATTACCCGATCTATACAAATGCATATCATGTGAATTTATATTAAGCATTTCTCCAACAGGTGTGTACATCTTTATTTCTTTTGTTTCCATAATTACTTGCCAAAATCCACCTATGATTAATAATACAACAACTATGCCCACAAGATTTCTTTTAATAGTTTTCCTTTTTCTGTTTTTCTTCATAGTCACCTTCCTATAATGTTACTCACATCGCTGAACTAGATATTTTATTCTATACAGTAATTCATAGAAATTGCAACTACATTACAATTAATATATTCTTCGCACCCTATATTTCAATCAAGTTATTATTCTCTAGAACTTTTTCTCTTAAGAAAAGATAATCCTTTTTCTTATAATCAAAAGGAGTTATCAAAAACCTTATCCTAGTTAATCTTCTTTTTATTATTTTCCCATGAATCAAAAGTTAATATATCAAGTACTTCCCCTTCTGTTAATGCTACTAATATGCACACTAATATACCTCCAAACATGAGAAGTGATGCTAATCCTACTATTACTGTGTAATTAACCTCTTTGTTTTGAATTAATAGCAATGAAATATTAATACTTAACAATATAATAGTCATAAATGTTAAGCCACTCCCATATGAAGAGCTGTAAGTAAGCCATATATAAATGCAACCTATTAGAATCAATATTAAAAGTATAATTTTTATTTTAATAAAGAATTTTATGGTTTTTATTTTATTCATCATCATATAATCTATTATCATGACCAATCCAAATATAGCTAAAATAATCATCGGATTAAACAAATTAATATCCTCTAATGTGTAATAAGAACTCATTGCAATTCCTGATATGATAGCATTTAAGACCGAATAAACCCTTAAACCTTTTTGATTTTTTCTTAATATAAAATATATAAATACAGAAAATAATATCCATGATATAGCCAAAATTAAAGCTATTCTCCCATCAATAAAAATCGAACTTAAATTATTAATAAGAAAAATCATTACTACTAGAATAAAGCAAAAAAAATATCCCTTATATAATTCACTTCTATTCAAACTCATTATATTTCTCCTTCCCAGTACCTATTATTAGGATATATTTAATTAACTTAATATTAATATTGTCATAGCCTAATAACCCTTATATATACCGTTATCGTGATTAATTTTTAGTCTTGCCATTACATCAACATCAAATCCATCTACCACATATTCATAAAAATAAGTTGTAGAAGCTATTTCCCTCACATGTTTTACTTCCTATCCTATGCATGAGATAAAAGTGGAAACATCAATTGTTCATCTCTAAAAAAATCTACTTTATCACCCATTACAAAAAGCGTAGTGTCTTCTTCTCTTAATAAGCTAACATCATATAAAGTTTTATCTATTGGTGTAAAGCTAAATACTATTTTTTTAAGCTCTTTTTTCCCCATTGCTTCAATAATATCATCCAATAGTACATTTCTTATAGAAAATACATCATTAAGATAAAGTATATCACCATCAAATTCTGCTATAACTATAGTATCAAGTGTTTCAATATAATAAACATTCTCTTTCATAAATGATGTACAATAAAACATAATTAAAGATTCATTATTATACATCTGAAGTTTCGAAACTGGCACTGATTTCTTGACTGTATTAAATAAAAAGTTTCTATCCTTTTTATCTGACATATTTAATTTCTTAACTTTTGATGTTGTATTTTCTACTAATATATCTTTTGAATGTTGATACTCATCTACAGGAACGAAACCAAATTTAGGATAAAAGTTTAAAACCTTATCATTAGCAAAAAGATATATTAAGTCACATCTATCTCTCCATTCCTCTATTACCCTCTCCATAATAAACCTATTTAGACCTTGATTTCTATATTCATCATCTGTCATAACAGTACCAATTTGTATATACCTCTTTTTTTCTCCCATAATTAAAAAATCAATGATGTTAACAGATACACTAGATATAACATTTTCACCATCTAATATCGAATAAGGAATATATCTATCTTTCCAATACCCATTTTGATACCATTCCTCAAAATCAAATCCATATGTTTTTCTAGTCAATGTATTAAAAGAAGTTCTTATCTTCTTATCATCTTTAAAATTAACCGCATATCCATAAATCTTACCTTTTATTTTTATGTACTCCACTGTAAAGTCTCCTTCATTTTATATTAGTCCCATATAATCATAGACCTCTAAATATGGTTAAAATTCCAATTTGTATTAAGCATCTTTTATTCACAATAATAGATTATGTGTTGGAATGTGTTATTTAATTTATGACGTCCTTATATATTCTATCCACTATTCCATTTAAACTTAATTCTTTATACAATAATACTTCAGGAATGATACCTAATAAATCTTTTTCATTCCACCATTCTCTCATTTCTTTTTCTCCAAATTCATGAGCATTAGGCTTTTGTTGATGTCGATTTAAAGTTTCTTCAAAAGGTATATCAAAGTAATATGCAAAGATTTGATCTCTGAACTCATCCTGTAAATTTTCAAATAAGTTTTTATACCACTTTGAATTTAAAATACCTTCTAAAATTACAGTATGACAATTGTTTTTCCCGTATAGTGCAAGTTCAAATAATAACTGACTGGCTTCTGTATTGGGTCCATCTTTCACAAATAGCATTTCTCTTCTAACAACATCTTGTGAAATTAGCAGTGTACCACGTCCAAATTTTCTTTGTAAAGCTTTACCCGTGGTAGTCTTCCCACTTCCTGAATTACCTCTTAGTATTATTAACTTCGCCACTCCATCCATCTAATATCTCCCACCTTCTAAATTAACAAAATCACTATTTATCTACATATCATATGGACAAAACGGCTATATACCGTATTCTTTAGCATATTCTAAATAAACATCATCATTATTTAGAACTCTAACAGATTCACTCGTAATTTCAGAATCCGAATCCGATACCCAAACTGCTAAATATGATTCACTACTCATATTTAGAAAAACCTTTTCCTCTTTCAATATTGTCAGAACAGACAAAAACAGTGAAAATATTTCTTGCCTAAAAACATGAAATTCTATTACTTCATCATAATGTCTTTCAACAAGCTCTCTTAACATATGATTCACTTCATTAAAGAAACCATAGTCATCCCATAAAGTCCACTCCTGCGCCCCATACCTATAATAAGAATATAATGGATCATTCTTATCTTTTGTAAAGTCCGTTATTCTATTAGCGACTGGACCTACACTTGTTGCATCATCGCAAGTATATAATGTATACCCATAAATGTTTCCTTCTCCAAATTCTTGTACAAGTTTCGAAAAGTGCTTTTTGGTTGCATCAATCAGCAGCACTTTTATTCTATTTAGTTCTCTTCGAGTATCCTCATCTAAAATGTACATTTCTTTTACTTTTGTATATCCTTCACCTTTATTTGTTTTGTTAGGTTTACTCTCTATCCCATTATAGGATAACAATCTTTTTAACCTTTTAATAATGCACATTATTTTACCCCCTAACAGGATTCATTTATAGTCTCATCTTTCAAGCGTATTCGACGGAATTGAAATCCTGTGAACCAGTATATATATATTCATTTGTGAGTCATATTTTTTCAACTTTCTTATGTATATAACTTTAACTTTAGACTAAAAGCCACAGTTAATAAACATTATAACGCCCATTTTTTTATACCATCACTTTCTTCAAAATCTTTTTGTAAGGATGTGACATATCCTTATTCTCAACAATAATCAGTTTGTTCTCCTCAATCATCTTATCTATCCGCAAAGCATACCAGCCATCACTAACACCTAACTCGTATTTTCCCATAATCTCACCAATAAAACGAGCCATAAGAAAATCATCTTCAGGAATACTTTTTATAATAATGTAATCATAAAATTCTACAGGAACAGAAATCAACTTTCCGTTTACAACAGCTCTTAATGGGGCATTTTCCGTTACCAAGTCACACCACCAGTTACTAAACATTCGTTTTTCAGATTGAGATAATCGTTTTTCTAAAGGCAAGAATTGATAAAATTTTCCTGCATCTATTTGCCCCCAATCATAATAAGCAACCGTTTCATTCTCAGATACTTGCTTATATTCTGGTAATGAAATAACGCTTATTTCACAATCAATATTTCTTAATACATTACAAATAAAGTAAAATCCACAAGTCGAGTAAGGGGTGTTGCTTTTCCATATTCGTATTGGAGTTCCATTGGTTGCAGCAGACATAAGCTTTTTCATATCTTTGCGTTGATTGTGAAAAAACTGTTCATGTTCATTATCATCAAAATTAAATCGTCCCCATATTTTTTGGAAAACACTCTGACGCTCAATGCCATCGAATTCACCAGATATATCACCGATATCCAATGCATATCCTAAAAAAACTACATCTTGTGAATCTCCACCAACAGCCTGACCTTCAAAGTGTTTCTTTAATTCAGCTTTGGATGGTTTTTTTCCAATATATCCGATCCTTTTTTCATCATAGTTTTTTGCTACTTTCATAGCACCTTTCGTGCTATCGCTAAATACAACTTCAACCATAGTTTTACCCCCTACTATTTAAATAATCTTAGTTACGTAGTATCTTACAAGTGTGTATTAATTTAATCTTTATATATCCATATTTTTATTTAGGTATCAGCTTTTCTTCTTTCCTCTAAATTCTGCAACGCTTCTCTAGATTCACTTTCTACTCTTTTATCATCACTCTTACTAAATCTAATAAATATATGTTCATAGTCATAATTATAATCTAACCCCAGAGTATAAATAGCTTCTGCTAAAAAATTTTTATCAATTTCTTCAATTCTATTAGCTAAAATATCTAAATTGCCTCTCCCATAATTTAATAATGAAAATATATCATCTATTACATCAGCATTATCTTCTATAAATAATTGATTCTGTAAAACGTCCGTGAGTTCATCAATAAAATCTAACTTATTTCCATAATATGAATCATAATATCTGTCTAAACAAAATAAAACACTCAGTTTTTCTTCTAATGCATCACTTAACAACACTTCTTTTATAGATTTAATACCTCTTTCTACAATGTTAATATGATCTTTTGAATAACTTATAAATCTTCCCTTATTATCACTCATTTTTTACCTTTCCAGTATGTTTGTATACAATTAGTAAAATAGTCCATTAGTTTATTCTTCCAATTAAATGGTTCCACCCCTTCTCTATTGCATATTCAATTATCATTTTAGCTACTGAAGGTAGATATGGATTAACATAGTAATTATCTTTCCAACTAAGATGCACTTCACAAAATGTATCTTTATATTCATAAGAATATGCTCTAAATACTATCTCTTAAGGATTTTCTACTACTACATATTTGAAGTTACTGTTACTAATAGTGATTTCGTTTAATATTTTTTTTTATTTATTTTCTACCAATAATTAATCCATGATTACTCCACCCTAAAATACTCTTTTCTCTACATACAGAATAATGATAGTCACACCATACTTTAAATTCAGTCTCAGTCATTGCATCAATCTTATCACTAATAAAAGGTGATATTCCATCTGATGCAAGATGATCTAGTACCTTTAATCCATTTTTGGTCATATACGATTCTATTTCTTCTGGTGTAGCGAAAAAACAATCAGTCCAAAAACAGTCTGGGTCGTTACTACGTATAGTACCAGTTTTTTTAAGTTTAATTCCCAAATCAAGGTTCAAATATTTCTTATCTTGAGTTGCAATATATGGGAATACATAATATCTACTAATATATGCAAGAACTAATATACCGCCTTTTCTTAGCACACGATAACATTCTTTCAAACACTTTTGTCTAAGCTTTTCGTCAACTAAATGATACATCGGACCCATACAGAGGACAACATCAAATATCTCATTTTCAAATCTACTTAAATCAGTAGCATCATTTACATCAATATCCATACTAAAATCACATGACTTTATCTTATCTTTCATTATCGTTACATGCCGTGGTGTTAAATCTAATGCTATCACATCATGCCCTTCATTTGCTAACTCAAAAGAATATATTCCTGTTCCAGCAGCACAATCCAATACTTTAGCCTTTTTATGAAGTATATCTTTGATTGCACGAATAGAAGTAATAAACTCAATTTTACGTGCATTATTTGAGCTAAGTCTATCTTCCTCTCTATAATTTTCATAGGACCCAATTACATGATTCATTCTCTTCACCTCTTATTCATATATAACTAAACAGCTGTGGTTATTAACCTTATCAATCTAAATTTTATAGAAATTTCTTTCTTTGATACTCAATTAATGAATTCGCTTCATCCTTCAATTCCTGTGATATTTCCATGCTTTCGACTTCTCTAAGTAACGATATAAATTCACTTTTTCTCTCATCGTCTAATGCATTGATAACTCTATTTAGCATCCACAATGTAAGTTCAGTGGGTATGCGTAATATTGATTGTTTCAATGCTTCATTATATTCATTAGAGTAAAAATGCTCCATAAAATGTACTATAGGTCCAGGTGCACCATAATCTAAAGTCGGATTATTTTCAATAAAGTTAAACATAACTTCAAAATCACTGAAATTCATCATATCCCCACTATAAGTTGCTAATATATCATCAGCATCAGCATAGAAACAATCTGAATTCTTAATTTGTATTAGCATTTCAGAAATTTCATGTATTGTACTCATACCATTCTCCTTAATTATTTATTTTAACTAGTAGATTATTTCACATAACTGTGAAGTATTTCCGACGTCCTTTCACCAGTTACTCTTGAACTGTCAAGATTAATGCAACGACTGCCTCGACGCGATTAGATGTTGGGATGTGTTAGGGCATTTCTCTGAAGAAATATCCTTGCCCTAACAAATAGAAATACATTGTTATGTGATGTTGTCACGCTCTCTACAACATAATTAATCTAGTCTGTAAGTGTTAACCCACATCTTGGACAATACTTTTCATTTATATCAACCTTTGTTCCACATCCTGGACATAATTCATATTTATATAATTCTTCTTTATTTTCATCTTCATATATTGCTATTTCTTCCATTTTAACACCGTCTACTTCTACAACTTGTAAATTATTCGAATTAATCCAAATAATATCTCCTTTAGAATCACATACTGCTATGGTTGCAATTGTGCCTTCTTCTTCATGCGGAATTAAATTACCACCGAAAAAACTTGGTCTTACCGCTTTATATACTCCAAATCCACTTCCTAGTAGCACATATTTTTTATGTGTTATTTTATCTCTTACAATAACTCCCACTATTCTCATCCCTTTTTAATGAAATATAATAATATTCTTAACCTATGTTCATCTATCTGTACTCTCCACAAAATAACTTCAATTTCAGATATGTTTCTGTACTAGAACAGCCAATAGTATCTCTATACCAAAAAGCATTTCCAATCATTGAATTTAATCATTATTCAATTGCCTCATTTCAACCCCTGTAATATTTAAAATAAAACGAAATAAAATGATTTTCTAATATTCATAGACATCGCCATTATTAAATGTAATCATTACCTTAAAACTATAGTCTGGATAATTATTATACTCTATAGGCGCACCAGTTTCTGAATGTAAAATAGTTACCATATAAGTGCCATATTCATCACCTTTTTCATCTGTAGAAATTTCGTTATACTCTATTTCAGGAATTGCTGTAGAGGCAACGTCACCTGCCGCTATCATCAAATTAATTTTGTCTCTTGCTTCTGAATTCACTATATTGTAAGTAGTAACATCTTTCAAAAAAACTTCATTATCCTCATAAAATGCTTTAACTACCACACTTTTAATCTTGAAACTTTGTTCACCAAATGTATTATTCCGTAATGTGAATGAATAATCTGTTCCTTCTTTACTGCCACTTGTACCAGCTCCCAATATACTTACTCTGTTTTCAAAGTCATTTTTTACATTATTTTGGTATGAATAAGAATTGAGCTTTTTACAGCTTCCATCAACCGATTTTTGATACATATTAAGTATATAGTTATCTTTATAGGATAACTCAACTTTGCCAGTATAATTTAAGCCATTTGTCGATACACACTCATAATCTTTTCCTGTTGTATTATTTTGTGTTGATACATTAAGATAAACTTTTGAATCTGCATCTGACTGCTTTAATGTAAACCCAACTAATGTTTTTACAATTCCTGTTTGTGTATCTACGCTGTTGTAAGTAAACTTGTAGTTAGACACAATATTTTGTTGCTCGTTTAGAATAGTCTCTACTTTATCTGATATGGTGTCGCTTAAATTATTTACTCCATTATTTATATTTGATTCCATATTAGAAACACGACTTTGCAAATATTCCATTTCTTTTTTGAACTTAATATTTTGATTTATAATCAGTACTATTACTAATATCAATCCTATAACTACAACATTGTACTTTTTATTATTTTCCATCTGTCATCGCCTTCCTTATTAACTATTTAGCACCTTAGATTGAATTAATCATGCCCTGATTAATTTATTTATAGAAATCTAATGCCATATATTATCCCTAAACTTCCCCTTGTTCCTAAAATATGTATTTTACTATTAATTTCGTATTTATTATATGTATTTCGACTAACATCAATCTTGTGCTTGACTAACGTATAATCTTCTAATACAACGATTGTATAATCAGTATTATCACTATCTCCCTCTGAATTCATATCTATCACTATACCATTTACTTGGAAATCATCCTGCTCACCATATTTATGATTATATCCAGATGATAACAAAGATATTATAATTATTAATACAATCAATGGAGTATAAAAAGAAATAATAGGAATAAGATAATTTGTCTTTGTTAAATAATCACTTTCTTCTATTTCATAATTAGCTTGCTCCTCTTTCAATTCATTCTTATTTCGGATTTTCTTAAAATCAAACTTATTATCAATTTTATTAAAATCTTTACTTTTACAATTTAATAAGCCTGTATTTATTTTTTTACCATTTCTTAAGTAAAGAAGTATTTGATAGTTGTCCATCCCTTTTCTAGTAACTATCGTTTTTTTTCCTATGACGCATTTTTTCGATATTAAGTACATTCTGCCCAGTGACGCTTTCTTTATCTTAATAAAACCATCTGATATATATATTTTATTTCCAAAATAACTTAATAAACTATTTATTGAGATTAATAGCATCAAGGATGCAAATATCAGCGTTGCATATAATCCTATAATATGAAAATTAATTTTATTATACATTAATGTATCAATAATCTCCACTAAAGGATAAATGAACATCGCCAATCCTATAATAAATAAATATATGTTTACAAAAACCCTAAATTTGGGCTTAGCATATTTAATTAAAGATTCTTCTTTATTGAAATTATTATTTGTCTCACTCATCATATACCTCGCGATTAAAAATTTTAGTTTTGACTACGAGCATAAACCAATATTTTACAACAGAATAAACCACGATTAATCAAATTTCTTATACCATATTTCTATTGTTGCTTCAATATTAAAATCAATTGCTTTATGAAAATGCTACTTTGATCCAACATGAAGCTGTGAAAAATTATGCTCATAATGGAATGTTATGGTTTTCTTGCAAGCTCCAAATCAATGGTATCATAAATCGTTATCAGTCCACCCAATTCATCTATTTCACTTTTTATTTCACTAAAAAATTTCTTTCTTTTGTCTATTTCAATAGCAATATGATCAGAGTAAGTACCTAAAAGTGTATACTTTTTTTAAAGCTTCATGCATTCCTACCCTGCTTTTATCTTTATAAGGGTGATTGGCAAAACGTGCAAAAACGCCTCCGCTTTTCAGTAAATTAAAAACTTTTATATAACCTATCTCCTCAGGTATCCAATGAAAAGCCGATGCGGAATAAATCAAATCAAGAGAATTATCTTCACACTGAAAATCCTCAAACTTAACATTTACAACATCAAATTTTTTATAGCAGGTGAATTTCTTCTTTGCATATATTGATAATTCAGCACCATATTCTACTGCAGTTAAAAAACAGCCTGTATCAAGAATAGGAAGTGAAGCTTGTCCTGTTCCGATTCCTATTTCAACGGCTTTGCTTGATGAGTTTATTTCTTTATAAGCAAAGATATCTTTATACAACTCACCCACATAAGTAGGACGCCATTTGTCATATTCTTTGTAAACTGTGTTAAATGTCCATTCAAGACCTTTGATAATTGCCATAATTGTACCCTCCTTTTTTATAATTTTAAACAACCAAATATTTATTCTATATATTAAAAGTCCATACTACGTTAGTATTAGTCCCCAGTGTAATTCTCTGAAATGATATCACTCTTTCACCTAACTTATAGTACTCCCGACGCAACTGAGCTGGACTCTCAGAATCCTTCTTCCCGGTAGCGCTCGCACCTGATGAAGAGATATGCGTAGCGTACGGGAATATTTTGTTAAGCTAAGTCGCCAAATTTTGTATTACTCATTCAGGTCACTTCTTGCAGACAAATGATAAAATACTTTATCTCCAAACTTTACTCCTAATGGTTCATCTTCATCAGTATTAATATTAAAGTCAAGTGCTACCTCATGAATACTTGGGTTAGTGACATCTTGTATAATGAGCTCCCCACCAGTTAATTCATACTCACTTATCATAGATGGAGATGCCTTAACTAACTCTCCTCCCTGATAATACTCCTCTTTTATAGGTTGCAAATATAACATATTATTTATTATAAACCATTTGCCCATATAAGCTTTAATCCTATTATCACCAAAATACTGACTATATTGAAATGTGTAAGTTCTGTCATTATTAAATTTATATACTTCCCCATATCCAGCTGCAACATAAGGTGTTTCATGCCAGAACCCAACTAAGTTTTTTTCATCACTAGTTAAATTATTGGATAAATCATTAAAGTTTTTTTCTACTTTTAGTATTAAGTCTATATTCAGCCAATCGTTATCATTCAATTTCACATTTATATCAGTAATTTCTTCGTCTGGCTCATACCAATTTTGTTCTCTAAAGAAAACATCATATTTTGAAGTATTAAATACATAACCATACTTAGCAAAAAATGCATTTCTTAATATACTTAAATCTTCCTTTGATATATTACTAATTTCCTTTAATGTAAGAGAAGAATTTAGGTCTACTTCTATATCGTTGAATACTAGCTTGTATTCTATAATATTATCTTCATTACTATTATTATCGTCAATAACTTCTATATCTACTATTTCATTTATATTATCTAGCTCAGAGTTATCTATTAAGGTATCAGTATTACTTATATTTTGTTTTTGACAACCAACCATAAATAATAACATTACCACTACTAAAATATTCTTCATAAATATATAATCCTCCTAAATGTTTGAATACAAAAATTTCGCTTGACGGTTCCATATTCCTTACATCTCAGCACCCTGAAAATAATTAGCTATATATGTAACTTTATTTTACCAGTGATTATACCCATTTTAGTATGATTGTTACCTTTTTGAATCATACTGAGGATTTGCAATCCTAACTAAATTTCCATATTCCTTTTTTAATTCTTCAAATGATTTTAATACATATATAGGTACATTAACGTGTGCAATATAATTTTCCCCATTAGGACCATACCCATTAGCATTATCTAATAATCTTGGAATTTCACCCATCAATAAGGAAATATATCTCTTTATGTCCCACATACCCCAAATATCTGACGGTTCAATAACTAATTTTTCATTTTTGACTGTAACTTTAACTTTATATGAAGCAAAATTTATTATTTTAATTTCTGAATCTTTAAGATATTTACGAAAACCAGCGTCCATTCTAAGCTGCATTGTTGAATCTTGGACAATAATAATATTTTTTGGACAAAGTTTATTTTGATTTATAACATCTAACGCATAGGTAACATTATTTCCGCAATTAGTTGAATTACGCTCTATTAAAACATTTTCAATACCATATTTTCGTCTTATATATTCACTTATAACATCTGCTTCCATTTTTCCTTCAGTTACTATCTCTGGATAAGCATTATGTACAGCTAGTCGCAAACTCTCTGTAGTATGTCCTTCTCCACCAACGATCATAAAGTTTTTTGCAATATTGTTTAGAATGGCTTTTCCAACTACGTCTAAGCCATATGGTATACTACCTCCAAATAAAATCAGTATATCCGCCTGTGAAATTTGATATTTTTCTTCTAAATCATTACTCGACAAAGTATCTAAATCTCTTTTTCCAAGGAAATCACTTAATACATTTATGTTTTTCACAATCTTATATAAATCCATTTAAAAGCCTCCATACATTAAATTCAAATAATCTTATCCCTTCATTATTTAGCTAACTATCTATCAACAACTGTTCTATATCTTATCAATAATATCATTCTTTGCCATATACAACGTTAACTCTTCTACATTTATATATCCCTTAGAATTTCGGTTA
This sequence comes from Vallitalea sediminicola, assembly GCF_054408565.1. Lineage (NCBI taxonomy): Bacteria > Bacillati > Bacillota > Clostridia > Lachnospirales > Vallitaleaceae > Vallitalea > Vallitalea sediminicola. Next base: position 18,821 of record NZ_BTPT01000018.1, on the reverse strand, counting down.
GCTTGACTTACAATAATGTTATTTATTGTTACTTCAAACCTTGATAATGGATGGCTTAACATACGATCTAAAGAGCATTTACTTGTAAGTAATGATAGCTTCTACAATAATCTCTATGATAAATATTATTATATAAGATATTATTACCTTAGAATAGTTGATAAACCAAAGTCCCTAAACTAATTACAGCTATAAGTATATTTATTGGAACAACCAATTCTCCATACATTGCAATTGGAAGTTTCAAAAACATCATCTTAACAAACGCTCCAAATATACCAATAATCATAAAGTAAATTGACATTACAATTCCTAACATTTCTCCAAAGTAATCTTCTAAAAAAATAAATAAAATGATGGCTACTATAATTGAACCAATAAAGTAAATTAGTCTTGGCAAAGCGAGTCTTTCATTCTCATTATGTATTGACTCTTCATATTCAACTGAATTAATCATTTTTTCAACTTTCCTATAACGCAAATTGAAGTCTAATATATCTAGAATGATAATCAATATTGTAGATCCAATAAGGTAGATAATTTCAGGCAAAGTATTGGGAAGTCCAAATAATAACAAAGCAATAAAGACTACTAATACCACTAGAAAAAGAATTCCGTAGATATACCACTGAATTTCCGTTCTTCTCAATTTGCTATCAATCTCATGGTTATCCTTATCTCCGAAAATATAGACTATCAGACTTCTTCGATCTTTATTCTCAAACAAATTATAGTAAGAACATAAAGCATAATACTCACCATAAGTTTGTGTAGATAGAAACAGACTTGAAAGAATCAATTGAGTTACATAAAGTAACCAAATCACAAAATCCCCTCCTTATCAGAAATATATATGTCATCTATCGTTTTATTTTCGACGTTTGCTCCGACCCACAAAGACCTTCTCAACAGATAGTGAATTTGCGTAGCGCAATTACCGACTTACCCCTTTAGTTAAGCACAATACCTTAGGTGAGGCTACTGTTATATTAAGTAATAAGCAAGTCATTAACCAGTTCTGAAAAACAATACAATCATTAATGCTATCAATATTAATTTTGGTAATATAATACTTAGAAAAGCTTTACCGTTTGAGAATTCTTGAACCTCAGATACCATACGAACTAAGTTAACAAAACACCAAATACCTATAACTATCTCTATAACAGCCAATATACAATACAATACTGTAGCAATAAAATTGCCAAGAACTAAATATTCCAAGTTATCTGCTCCACCAATAAAGGTTACTAATGCAATTGGTAATATTAACATTTCAGGTACTGAACTCCAAAGCATTGAAATTCTTAGATGCTCTAATGTAGCAACTCCCCCAAATAACTTACCAAACCATGACATAACCCAAGAAGTAAAATATACATAAATAATACCTGAGATTATCGCAAACATCGGCAGTAAAACAATAACTGACACGTCAATATCATATGCACGTTTGGCATAATTATCCATAGATTTTGTAAATCCTAGCAAATACATAAGAATCCAATAATATTTCCTACTCTCGTTCTCCAGTACGAATCTGATTGTATCTCTTGGACTCATTAAAGACTTCATAACTGGATTAAATACACCTACGTTTTCATTCTCTTCAATCATTTCATTCATAATAATCTCCTCAATCAAGTAGTAAACTATTTTACCTAACATTTCTTCTTTCCGACATTCCAGTTCCGTAGAAAGAGTAAGTCCTCTATCCTTCAAAATACGTTCCATAACGATCAGAAAATATTGTCCTCAAGTTGTTAGGCAACTCCTCCATAATCTTAACAATAGGTCTGCCATAAATGCAAAAACCTGTATAATCCTTTACTCTTGGATGATATCCTACTGCAATTTTTTATGCGTTTTGGATTTGGATAACATCTTCTTTTTTAGTTTACCTCCATTTGTTCTCTTATCCTCGAATGCTCTAAATATCATAATTTCTATTATTAAGACCAGTACTTTTCTGTACTCATTAGAACTGAATTAACGGAAAAATAAGGATACTTCAATATTTTTTTATAATTATTTCTATTAAGTCTTTTTTGTAATACATCTTCTGTAGATGTTAATGTAAATATATGTAATTTAAAATCACTTTCCAAAGTACACTTGATTATATAATGTGTATTACGTGTTATGCTCGTTTTTCACTATATTTTTTAGAAATTTGATAAGAATACAACGTTAAAACAATGCCATCTACTATAATGATAGTAATCATTAAAATAGTAGATTTAAAACCACCGATTAATGCTGATTCAAGTATTATAAGTAATCCTGATATAATTAGAGAGATTCCTCCAAATCGATTGCTTTTTGCCCACGTTACATCATTTTTCATACTCCAAACAGTACGTACACCTACAATACTGTTCATCTTACTTTTAGGTACAATATTGCCAATGACGATTAATAATACACCCACAACAATATTTGTAACTAGATTTATATCTATTGCCATATTTGTCATATTATTTTTTGTTTCAATAATTGAAGAATACATCATTGTGTAATGCATAATACCAAATAGAATTGCCATACCAATAGCTGTATAATAAATCACTTTTTCATTTTGTTGAGCTTCTTTAACCGTTTTTTCATCTTGATTTGAAGCTTGTTTTTTTCTAAAATAATTTAAAATCAATTTCCAAAACAATGTCATAACAATAATAATGACTGGAAAGATAAAATTTTCATATTTTGAACCCCATCTATTAATATTACCAATAGCATCATAGTGCATAGGAATTTTATCGTCCATAAAAGGTATAATTGCGCAAGTTACAATAGTAGGCAATAGAGTTATTATCCATAATAATTTATTTTTCATTATTTTCCCCTCCAAATTGATTTATCCAAATGATTATTTCATCAAAAACACTTGTATTCAATTCATAATAGATATAATTTTTTAGTTTATATTCCATTATCAAATCAGCATTTTTTAGAAGTTTTAAATGATATGAAAGAGCAGCGGGTGTAATATTAAATTTGTCTGCTATTTCTCCTGCTGTAAGTTTACCGTCTTTTAAGCATACAAGAATGTTTCGCCTTAATGGATCTGATAGTACTTTAAAGGTATTAGCCAAGCCCATTCAATCACCACCTATTTAAAATTTTATTTAAATAGATTATAACATTTTAAAACAAAAAATCAATAGCTATTTAAAAATATTTTTAATAAGCTATTGATTTTTTATTATATTATACTTTAGCTTTGTATTTACATGTTCTGAACTTACCCTCAATCCAAAATGTTGCTTCATTCGTGAGAAATCTTAATAAGAAGCATTTAGGATCCTCTACACCTTTTTTAAAGAAATTCCTATCACAATATTTATCAAACCCTTTTTTAATATTCATATCTTCAATTATTTCAACATTTCCTATAAGTGTAACACTATCTCCTCCAAGATGATAACATACACTTGCTTTTGTATTGTTTTGAAAATGCGTTGCTTTACCATTTATGTGAGACCTCTTTGAGGTAAAAAAGTAAACTTCAGAAAAACCGTTTGCTTCAATCTTGTTAATCGTACATATACGAGGATAACCTTTTTCATTTACAGAAGCGAGAGTTACGACATCACATTTTTCTAATAATTCTGCTGCTTTTCCCTCTAGTTCTTTAATTCTCTCCTTTTGAATTTCATAAGCTGTCTTATCCATATCATTCTCCCTTTCTTTATATAGAATAAACAAATTGCATTATATAGGATGTTAGATAACGTTCCGTCACGACGTTTCTCAACCTAAAAAAGGAGTTGCTAATACCCTACCAATATATATTTTAGTTAGCTCTTATCATATCAATTGGTATATACTGTTCATCATACAGTACCTTTGAATGATTCTCCGTTACTAATGTTTTGTTAATAAGATTACCTGTTCTATTATTTATTTCTTTTTTATATATTTCATTATTCCTGTAATATCCATCTTTTTTTTGAGTGAAATAACTATTTTGTTCTACTATATGATATGAATGTTCTAAGCTCTTTTCACTTCTTAACTCTCCACAAAGATATTCATTTGAGGCATAAGTAATTAATTGAAAAGTTTGGTCTGTATTGTTAACAAATTGGTAGTCAAGATAATTATACATGATTGACGTACCAGTTCCAAATGGAACTTGTCTTCCGTAATCTGGAAATATGTCTATTTGATTATGGTGATGGTGTTCTATAATCGTCAATGAGCTATGTAAAATCATCCAATGAATCAAGTTTGTAAATTGACACATTCCACCACCAACCCCTTTATCTGTATTTCCCGACCTTATCACTAATCCTTCTCTATATCCCCTTGATTTGGTACATTTACCTAATAATCTCCAAAACGAAAAGACTTCTTGTGGCTTGATAATGATACCATTAATTCTTGGTGCTGCTAAACCTAAATTAGTTGCTTTATTCTCTTGTAGTACCATATCTACATTCCCTAATTGTCTTCTTATTAGCGATTTGTGTTCATAGATCTTTATAGGTAATCTACGAGTTTCATATGTATTAGCATATATATGTCGATTCCTAAACCACTTTAATTTTCTTCTAAGTATTCCCTTAGTTACAGATATCTTATAAGTCAAAGGATTCAACTCACAAAATAGCTTTTTAGCCATAAACTTACCTCTTTTCTATCTAGCTTTAATTTAATATATATTCCTTAAATTTTATGAGTTTACATATAAGATAATTTCCTCTATGTTTTTCTTTTTAGTGAAATCTACAGGAACAGTATATGACGCTAACATTCCTTTTTCATCAGGCATTAATGTTTTTTTCATTTTTAACTTCCATTTTAGTAGTTTCATTAGAAGTTTATCACCTAGGTTAAGTTTTTTGTAATCAAACCCACCTCTCAAATAAAAAAATTGTAGTTTTTCCAGTTGTTCTTTCGTAAAATTATTATTTTTAATTTTTTCTATATCATCTGTTCTAGGAGGAGTAGCACCCGATGCAAAAACAACAATTCTTCTGCCTTCAAGTCTAGTCAAGTTTTTGGTTATTAGTTTTATTCCGTTTATACCGACTGCATACAATCCACCACCATAAATTATAGTATCATAAGATTCAAGTTCTTTAATAGTAACTTTAGAATATTCCAATAAGTCTGCTGCTAACTCTTCTGCAATCCATATGGCATATTTTTTAACAAAACCTGATTTAGACTTAAACACTACTATAGTTTTCATATTCACAACCTCCTAGTTTATATATATAAATAGAAAAAGCACTGTATATCTACGTCAAAAGAAGTATATAAGTTTATATAACTGTTTTTTTCCCATATTTCAAGTTATAATTGAAGTTCACACACACTAAAAATTTCTAAAAGGATGTCATTGCTATACCCTTAATTATAACTTATTTACTTAATATGATTCAATACCAAAACCAACAAATTTCTTGGTTGCTTCTTATCATATCCAAATTTATCCCTCTCAAGCAATGGGCTCAATATTTCTGCAATTAAACTCTTGAATTCATCAGAAACATAAATATTATAAAAGTATTCAACTTCTTCCCCTTCATACTCTTCTGATTCAAGTCTTCCCTCGAAAATTGACGAGAGATAATCCGACATTTTCAAATATCTTTGATAAGATTCATCGTCAACATCTTCTAGAGATTCTGGTGTAATCATTCTGATATCAGACATTCTCGAAGCATATCTAATCTTCATAGTAGTATTACAAATTCCTCTCATCATATATTGATGTTCCTTCAATGAGACTTCATCTATATCCTCTCTCTCATACATCCCTTGATAACGCTGTAACTCCCTATTTAGCAAATTCATAACCGTGTACGTTGCTTGTATATCTCGCTCTAATTGATTCTGCTCCAATTTCAACTTTTGATTATGAGCCAATATGGCAACTGTTGAAGTAACAATCAATAATGCTATACCTATCAAAATAGTAATCCTAAACTTATCTATCTTAAATGCTGTCAATTTATATGTTCCTCCTTATCTAGTATATGATTGCGCCTAACATTTTGAGTGTTTACGACGTTCACTTTAACCCACAGAGCATCACCCAAAAGAAAATGAATGTGAGGAAGCTTTATCAAATAACACTAACTCTTTCTAGCTATTAGATAAATGGAGTCTCCTTCTTCTTCCTCCTGGTATCTATTTATTTCAATGACTTTAAATTTGTTAGTAAATAAATCTGCCAAAATATCTTCTTTGTAATAAACAAATCTTAGATCATTATATACCTCAGTTCCTTCACCATACCAAAAGGTATGAAAAACCAATCCATTAGAATTTAATTTATCATATTGTCTAGTAATTGATTGAGAAAGTTCATCTGTAGTCAAATGTTGCAATACTTTATTAGAGTAGATACAATCATACTTATTAGATGTATTAATAGTTATAGCATCTAGTAAAATTAGATTGGCATTGTTGTTATGCTCTCTGTATATATCTAAAAAAACTTCTGAACTATCAGACCCTGTTACGTCATATATCTTACCCAAGCTATCTAAATCTTTACCAGGTCCCATTCCCAGTTCTAATAATGAAGCTCCCTTTTCTAGATGACTTGCCAAAACCTCTATAAGACTTCTACCACTATAGTCTCTTGACATCTCAATATATTGTAAGACATTATCTTTGTTATCATAAAATCCCATAATAAACACGATCCTTTCTTAACTTAAAACAGCCAATTTAAATTACGAATTTTTTCTCTAGTATGCATATCATTATACCACAAATCAGCTAACGGAAATATATTGTTAGCTGGCTTAATATGCTCGTTTATATTTTATCTAACGTTTAAGTAATCTAGATTCTTAATAATTCCAAGCTTTTTGCTTTCTTAAATGCAATTCTCAAAAATTCTTCTACTGTTAGATTCTCATAATCCCATTTCATAGGCTCTAATGCTGTTGCACCAGTATAAGATGTTGCTGCAATATTCTTCATAGTAATACCCCAATCAATATCACCATCATAAGGTAAACCATGCTGACCATTACTTCCATTATTATCATGTAAATGTAGTGCCATTAGTCTTTCTCCGTATTTAGATAGTAAATCAACATCTGGATAGTAGCGGTAATGATGTCCACTGTCATAGCAAAATCCAATACGTTGAGAATCAACTTGTTCTAATATGTAAGCTAAACTTGGAAGATTATGTAGGTTCTCTAATGCAACATTAACACCATTATGCTCCGCTAGTTCTGCAATCCTCTTCATGCGGTCTAATCCTAATAGATTATATAAGTTATCTTCACTAGGTAAGTGTAGAACCATTGTTGGGATGTCAAAATCTGCACAATCTTTAACACATTGGCGGTAACATCCAGCTTGTGATTCACCTTCTAGATTATCAAGCCAAAGCTTATTTGCGTTTTGAACAGGCACATGGATATTTTCAATGAAAAGTCCCATTTCGCATGCAATTTTCGGTCCATTGCGATAATCATCCTTACCAAAAATATCACGTCCAAACTCATTACTCCACCACATCATAAGACCATCAAATCCAGCCTCTTTTATTAACCTATACCGCTCATTAATAGGCATATATTTTTCAAACCAATCCCAAATTGTTATCATATAAGTCATCCCTTCAATAATTACAATTCATTATTTATCCATACCTAAATTCCTTTTCTAATTCTTTTAAAAGCGCCTTCTACTGATAAAACTCTATTATTTTTTATATCTTCAATTCCTTAGTTTAACAACTTTTTCAATTTTTATTAAATCTTCAAAGCGTATAAATCAATATTAATTGCCTACCTATATTCCCCAATTAATTTCTAAGCAACTATTTACAAACTCAATGTTTTGTATATAATTCTGAGATGTTTTTTCATTATGTTTTACGCTAATTATTGCTTTATCAGCACTAATATTTCCATTTTCATTAGTGTGCAAATATACAATACAATTACTTTCAGATACATACCAACTATTAGCATTGATATAATTCAAATTAAGTATAACATCACTTTTATAACTTAATCGTTCTAAAGGAATTATTATATTAAAACTATATTGCCCATGCTTTCCACCTTTAGTTGTATAAGTTCCAGTTTTTGAATTAACAGTACAATTCCTGTTTTCAAAAGTACAATTTGCACTTAAAGTATCTAAGGATATTTCTTCTCCATTAAGTATAACTTTCAAATGAATAGTGATACGGTCTTTTCCAAATATATAACTTTGAATTTGATAAGGATTTAAAAGGTAACAGCATATAAATGTAATTGTAATGATACTTATGATTCCTAATTTTTTATTATGTATTATTTTCATCTCTAATCATCCTTTATATTATAATATTTTACTATCACGTTGTATTATTATAAAACATGCGTTTAATCATTATAACAGATAACTAATTCAATGGATTTTGACCCCGAACGAACGGAAATACATTGTTAAGTGATGTTTCTCCCACAGCTTCTAAGCCACTCTTATTTACATACCTTCATAAAAACTTCTTATCAAGTTATTTCAATTTTTTTTTAAAGCCATATTCTTTAGAATAACCCATTGTTTCATAAAACTTATGTGCATCGGTACGTTTACTTCCAGACACAAGAATTGTATATTGACAATTATTTTTTCTTCCAAATTTCTCTTGAGCCTCCATAAGTAATTTACCTATACCCTTACCACGATAACTTGGTAAAACTGCTACATTTTCTATTACCATGAACTGTTTACAGCTTCCACATAAGTCATAGCAAACAACCCCCATTGCAGTTCCTATAACCTTTTCTCTATAACATGCTACAGCTACAAAGTAATTCGGATTATTAGAAATAACTTCGATTTGTTTTTTCATTGCTATGATATCAGAATTCTTTCCAACAAATTCAATAAAGATTTGTGATATTTCTATTACATCATTAATATCAGCTTTCCGAATTATATATTTTGAGTTAACTTGCATTTATTATTACCCCCGCACTTATTCATGATAACCATTAATAAAAAGATAGTTTATAACCTATAAATGAATACCAGCTTTTCTATTGACATTATATTAATATCCTAATAATCATAAAGCCCCTAAAGGAATACCCTTGCCCAAACGAATGGAAATACATTATTAGATTAAGTTATTATCTCAACCTTAGAAAGAGGCGCTCATGCCCTGTCAAGGGCTAATGTGCCGACTGTCGCGACACGCTTAGGTTTAGGAATGTGTGAGGATTGACTCATTCAGCTCCAAAGTATATCCCTAAATCTTTTATATACTTAATTATACTCATTTTACGAATAATTAAATACTATTTAAATAGTGTTCCTGAAGTGCTATGCTTACTACCATCATTTTCCGTAAATTCAGCGTAAAATCTCATTTCACGATATGCACTTTTATAAAACCTAATCAACACCTGAGTGGCAACATCATCATATAATTTTATTCCTAGATTATCAGCAATGTACTTTTGATTATTTAAAACATCAATGGAATCCTTTTTCATTGATGTGACAAGTTCCTCAAAGTTCTTCTTTGAAAACTCAGAAAGTATGGAGATGTTTACATACATGTCTTTTCTGACATAGTCTTGCCAATATGGGCAGTTTATTACAAACTCGAAAAATTCATTAATATTATCAGCTATTCTACCTACTTGTCCTTCACTTCCCCAAAAACCTACGGAACCATCCTCTAAAAGAATATATTCGCCACCACCACCTTCTTTGGCGAACGTTTTTCCAGTAATATTATATTCTAAATGTCCATCTTCATCTTCGGGTTTTTGAAAATCATCTAAAATTTCAACATCACAAACTCTTTCAAGACACTCTGATAACTTCTTATTTGCCTTTAAAATACTTAACATATGTTCCAACCTTTCAATTCGTATTATATAATCTTCATAATACACTACTGTGAGTCTACGAACGGCTAATGCAACGCGAGAGTTACCATACTTGGTTTAGGCGGTGTGATATGCGGTCAGTGTCCACGCTTATTTTATATTTGAATACTTTTCTGTAGTCGTCACAATTATACCATTACAGAACGAACGGAAATATATTGTTATCTGTAGTACTCTCGGAAACTTAGTCAACTTATATAAGATTATATTATATTTTTCAGTGTTTTTATATCTATTGTTTTCTCAACTTGATTCATACCTTCATCATCTATAAAGCCTCGCAATATAATGGTTCCATTTTCATTCCATCGTATTGGTATTATATCATCGTCTGTACTAAATATTCCTTCTAAGTCATTAGAGTCACATACTTTTTTGAATGGTAACTCCATTGGATTAGTTATATTGAAAAATTCAGTACCGTATGGCGAAGCCCAATAACAGCCATCAACTGCAAGCAAATCATTATGTTTACAGTAATGTATATCAGTCCATATAAAAGTTTCTTGGCTATTATTAAAACTTTCTACTGGTATATAATGATTCACATTATAATTTGATAAATCCATTATACTATATCCATATAAGTCTATCGAAAAAAATAAATATGAATTACCATTAGAGTGCTTTATATCCGAAAAGAAATCAACACTATAATCTATGTTCTTAATTTCATTTACTATTTTTTGCTTACTATTAATAATTTCAGTTCTCGATGCACGTACATTATAATCTAAAGTACCATGACTAAAATCAGAGTAATAATATGTTATTAAAGTATGTTTACCATCGTCTACTATTCTTGTTCTGACCTCTTTATCTTGATACTTCATATCAAATACATAGTCCATCTTTCTTCTATATTCCTTATATTCTTCTGAATAAGCTATATTTCTACTCTTCATAACATCCACCTTCTGAATAATTTATTAAAATTCACCGTTCAAGTAGCAAATATTACAGCTAATGGTCTTATTGACTACTTGTAATTATTACAGATAATTTGAATCTTCAAAATATGTTTTATTATCACATATCCTTCCGATTCCTATTAGCCTACCATCAATATCTTTAATAACAAATTCATATGTACCATATTCTGTTTTTTGGGGTTTTTTCATAATTTTTACGTCTTTAGATAAATATTCCTGATATAACAAGTCTACACCTTCTATAGTTTCTGGATATATATGCTGTTCGTATATAGATGCGCATCCTCCATTAGCTCCCAATTATCGTCATAAACATAAAATGTGTAGAAATAATCTTTATTTCCAACCTCATCTGAATTAACTGTATATTCATTATTATTAAAACATATGGTATCTATCTCAATTTCGCTTGATATTTCCTTTGTCTCCACCACTTTAGAAATTTGCCCCAATTCATCCGACCAAGCAAGCTGATTAATATCTAGTTCACTTTCAATAGAAACAATATATGTCCAGTTACCCTCTTTGTCAATTAGACTATATTCTGTCATGTGATTGCTCGCTCAATGCTACCACCAGACTTATAATATCCATATTCATTCAATGTGGAATCGCTTCTAGCCCAAGTCTCGTAATAATAACAAAGAGATAGTTTCTCCTCGATATACTTTACAATATAAACAAGAGCACTATTGTCATCCTCATCATAAATATCCACACCATTGAAACGAAGAACCAATTCTTTCACTCCATCCATACCACAATCTATATAGCTGTAATCTATAGATTCAATTTTCTTATTTGTAGAATTTTCAAAATAATACGCAGTAACTATGTCTAATACTTCCGAAAGTGTATATTCACTTCCCTCTTTGTATAGAGTTCCCTTAAAATAGTCTTTTGGCATAAAGCGGTCAAAAGATACCTTTGTTTCATTTTTCATGAATTTCTCGTAGGCTTGCAAAGAAAGTTCTTCTTGAGTAAGTATTGGATCTACTATAATATCAGAAGGCGATGGCATTGAAGTAGTTAAATTTTTAGGATCATCAACACTTTTTAATTTTTCACATCCACTAATCAATAACAATAACCCTATTATTAAAATAGTAATTAACAATTTATTCTTTTTCACTTTATTATTTCCTCCTCTGTATGCCTTTTGATTATTTTATAATAATTGTATATAAAATAATGGGAAGTTCAGTTCACTGTAGAGTACATTGTCAAATCACTTGTCCGATGAAATCAAATTCATCATCTTGTTTACGACATTTCTAAAGCTTCTAAGGAGGTACTCATGCCCTGCCAAGGGCTAATGTGCCAACTATCCCGACGGGCTTAGGTTGAGAAATTTGTGAGGACGATCTATAAGGAATACCTCTTGGCGACCCGTAAGAACTCCCCTACCCGAACGAACGCAAACACTTTGTTAGGTGTAGTTGCCAACGGACTATTAGATTATTTTATTGTACTAATGACTACTTTTAAATATAATTGCCTTCAATCATATCATCCACAGTAGGAGCTATTTTCTTACCAGTTAATTCTAACTTAGTCCATGAAATCAATTCAAATAATTGGCGCTTTTTGTAATATAATAAGGTTTCATACTGTACCTTTGAAATTCTTTCTCCATGAGAAGATAAATTTCTTACCCAAAAGGAATACCTATACCTCACCCGAACGAACAGAAATACATTGTTATAAGATGTTACCTCACTCAGCATCGGACCACATCCCAAGTTGTTTAGTATTAAGAAAGTATTAATATACTATATCTTAAATAAATTATTAGTTTTACTAGAATATTCAAATCTTAGAATAGCTCCTTTTGCTTCAGGGTTCCACCCCTGTTCAATAGCTTGAGATATAATCTCCTTTACATCCCTTGGTGTTATAGGCCTTAAATTTAAGTTTTCCACATGAGGAAACTCTAACCAAAATTTATGTGTTTCAGAATCTAAATTAACTATAATTTTACTACCCTCATTATAACTTTTTTCACATACTAAAATCAGAAAATGATTTTCGTTACTTATTTTCCAATTATATGATTTACCGTTAATCATAATTTTTCGTAACCCTTTTTTACTCATCATTAAAATCACCTATCCAGTTGTTTATTTATTATTACAATTTAGTATTGTTATTATATAATTATGTCATATGTACTAAAACATTTTGTTCCTATTAATCAGTTTTAATCATTTGTTTAAACATGAGCTTATAATAAATATAAGTTTAAATACTATTGTTTCTATATCTTTAAATACCAAAAAAAATAACCTGAAATGAGTGAGATAATGTCTTCATAACGTTCCGTATTTCCGACGTCCCAGCGCCTTAGAGGGAGTCGCTCATGCCCTGAATAAGGGCTAATGCAACGACGTCGCGACGCGCTTAGGTGGTGTGGGATGTGTTAGGGCTTACCCAAAAGGAATACCCTTCACGAACGAATGGAAATACATTGTTAGGTGAAGTAAACTACGGAAGTAGCCACTAATCATTTAAGATTTTACATAATTTTAAGGATTCGTACATTTTTAAATCTGATCTATTATCCTTCAATTCAACACCTTTAATTCCATTAAAATCGATTCTTACAGCATCTGATAAATCGAACAATACTGCTCCAATTGGATAAAATGAAGATAATAAAGACTGATTGTAATATCCATCATATAATAACTCATTATCAACATACACCATAAATTTATCCCTAGAGTTAGTATCAAATATTGAGCTACCACCAATTTTAATATCTTTATCAATATTTTTCTGTTGGCTTATAAAGTCATCTTTAAAAACTATAGTATGAGTACTCCAATCATAATAATTTATATCATTTCCTGTAAATAATGGCTCTTTACTGACTATATACTCATCCGAAAATGCTTCTTTTTCTACTGCATTATAAAAACTCAATACTAGATTTGTTAACCTTATTATCTTTACTACCACAACTGACTATAATACATACTTGTAATAAAATCACCAATAACGAGATTATTTTTTTCATTATATACTTCTCTTTTTAAGATACATAAATATTTAATTAAACTAGTAGTTTATTTTACCGGTTCCGTATTTTCGACGTTCCAGCACCTTATAAGGAGTTGCTCATGCCCTGTTAAGGGCTAGCACCGACTGTCGCGACGCGCTTAGGTGGTGGGATGTGTATAGGGCATAACCCCCAGAGAAATACCCCGCCCAAACGAATGGAAATACATTGTTATGTGATGTTGTCACACTCTCTACAACATATTGTTAATCTCAATTAGTCAGTAAGTGTTAAACCACATCCTGGACAATACTTTTCATTTACATCAACCTTCGTTCCACATCCTGGACAAAATTCATATTTATTTAATTCTTTATTGCTTTCATTTATAGCATTATATAATGCTATTTCTTCAATCTTAACTCCATCAACTTCTATAACTTGTAAATTGTTAGAATTAATCCAAATAATATCTCCTTTAGAATCACAAACTGCTATAGTTGCGATTGTACCTTCTTCTTCATGCGGAATTAAGTTACCACCAAAAAAACTTGGTCGTACTGCTTTATATGCTCCAAATCCAGTTCCTAACAATACATATTTTTTATGTGTTACTTTATCTCTAACAATAACTCCCACTTTTCTCATTCCTTTTATAATGAATTATAATAATATTCTTAATCTATGTTCATCTCGCTGTACTCTCCACAAAATAACATCAATTTCAATTTAGTAATATATCTTCGATATTCTTGAAGAAAACCCTAGTATTACTGATATTAGCTTCTTCACCATCTATTATTATCTTAGCAACATCATCTGAATATACTACTCCAGAACCTACCCATCCTTCTTCATGTCGGTACCAACCGTAATGCATACCAACAGGAATCACTGAATTCTCACACGACATCTCACCATTGAAGTCGACAACTTCATAACCTAATCTCCCTGCCTCCAGAAGAACATTGCATACATTCCCAAAAGAATTGTTATAAATAATGATATACTTATCCTCCGCTACTGGAGATTCATACAAAACATCATTAATCGAAAAAGTACCATCACTAGCATTCTTGTCTCTTGAAGCAACTTCAAGTGGAGACAGATTGGAACGGTGTACACTAAACCCTATCCCTAAGATAATGGCAAATCCCAATGCTAATGAAATATATAACTTCCTCAAAATCATCACACCCTCTCAAATACTCAAAAAAACAAGCAGATAATGTCTCATAACGGTCCCGTATTTCCTACGTTCCAACACCTTAGGTGTGAGGGCTTACCCTAGAGAAACACCCTTCCCGAACGAATGGAAATACATTGTTATATGATGGTAACAGCGGAAACTGCCAATACCAAAAATATAAAGCAATTATATTATACTTTCCCAGTCTCTTTTATTATATAAAACTCTAATAACACTAACTAATAAGTCTTTATCCGAACATATATAAAAAATTATATAATTACCAACTATAATCCTTCTGATACCTTTTAAAGATAATTCCTTATCCTTTATTAATGCATTTCGTTTCGGCATATCAGCTAAACTTTGAATCGCTATCTCCATTTTTTTAACAAGTTTCTTTGCTGCTTCGTCATCTAAAAGAGTTTCGGAAATATACTCTGATATTTCCATTATGTCTTTGATTGCTTTCTCAGTAATTACAACTCTATAATTATCCATCTCTAAATTCCTTTTCTAATTCTTCTAAAAGCATCTTCTACTGACAAAACTCTATTGTTTTTAATATCCTCAATTCCTTCGTTTAACAACTTTTTCAATTCAAATTTGCCGACTAAACGCTCATAAGTTTCTATACTTAAAACAGCTAAATCTCCTTTGCCATTTTTAGTTATATATACTGGTTCTGAATTATCATGACAAAAACTTGATATCTCATTATACTTATTTCTTAGATCAGAACTTGGTCTTATTGTTGGCATTATATGCACCTCCTATAATATCATATGCATATTCTATCATAATTACGATATCTATTCAACAATAGTGTAGCCAATAAAATAGTTCTTTTTTTAATTAGATATCACTTTCATATAACGTTTAGTATTTCCGTCCCTGAACCGGACCCGCTTTCATTTCTTTCAAAAACTCTCTAATTGCATTTTCATATTCATTGTTATTCTCAATATACAGCAAATGCTTTCCATCTATAATATTATATTTTGCATTTGGAAATAGAAAGTTTTCATAATGCCTACAGCCAATAGCATAGTCTTTATTCCCTACTATAACAAGAACTGGTACATCTATTATTTCTGTTATTTCGTAATAACACTTATTATACCCTTTATTGGTAAATGCTTGATTTCCCATTGATCTATTAAAATCATCTACTTCACTAAATAAGTTATTTACTCTTTTATAACTCTCATAACTAATATATTGAAGTTTATAAAATATATCTTTCTCCAATAGTTCTGTTATAGTCTTATTCCATTTATCCAACACCTCATAAGAGTCATCTAATTCATAATCATTTCCTAGTGATAATAACCTTCTCCCATGATATATTTGACTTTTAAAAGAATCCTCCATGTACAGAGTACAGCTTAATAAAATAAGACCATCTACATGTTCCTTATATTTTTCAACATAGTTAATTGCTATAATTCCACCAAAAGAATGTGCTATAACTATCCAACTTTCTATACCTAAGTTAGTTCTAACTTCTTCAATATCTCTTATTATTCGATTAATGGAGTAATCAGTATCATTCTCCCCCTCAGATCTACCACATCCTCTTTGATCAAAATAGATGAAGTCAATAGAGTCTTGTAGGCACCTACCACCATATACCTCGTAATCATAACTCCAACTTCCTGGTCCTCCATGAATAAAAATACATGGTTTACCTTTTCCCTCTCGCTTTACATACAGCTTAACGCCATCAGTCATTTCTATGTACATTTTAACAGCCTCCAATTATGTTTTTTAATTTTTTACCCAACATCTACTCCCAAACAATCATGTGGTATAGTTTTATATAACGGTTCTTGTTCACGACGTTTCAACACCTTAGAAGTAGTTGCTCATGCCCTGATTAAGGGCTAATGCGATGACTGTCGCGACGCGCTTAGGTGGTTGGATGTGTGAGGGCTACCCCTAGAGGAATACCACCCCGAACGAACGGAAATACATTGTTAACTGAAGTAATTACGGAAACCCTGCAATACTCTCTATTGAATAACAATTTTAGACATTCGTTTTGTTAACGAAACTAAATACCTTATTCATTACACATGATCTTTGAAATTGTTGATTAACTTCTCCAATTACTTTAAAAAGTATATGAGTTGCATTAATTACTTCATCAACAAATTCATCTAAGTTTATACTTATTGGCCCCCATATCAATTCAACTTCATTAAAGAATTCTTTATTTGTTATTACATACCCACCTTTTAAATGGTTATTCATCTCTACCGTATACAATTTTCTAATCTCTGATAAAAGAATTATGTTACCTTGTTTTTGTATTAAAAGCCAAGTAACACTATTCTCAACGTATTTAATGAAAAATGAATCATACTTATTTAGATTTTCAACCACATAAATTAAACTATTTAAATGAACATCAATAAGCTGAGAATCCTCAAAATTAGAAAAAATCAATTTATCTGGAAGGTAATATGGATAACCTTCACCCTCTACACTCATACAATAATTCCCATAAATTGATGTGAATTCTCTCTCAAACTCCTCTAAATTCATTACTTTCATTTCGTTTAGATCTTCATCAAATACTTTGAATTTTATATTAAACATAATACACCCTCTATACTAGTAATTATTTCAGTTAACGGTTCTGTATTTCCGACGTTCCAGCACCTTAGAAGGAGTTGCTCATGCCCTGAATAAGGGCTAATGCAATGACTGTCGCAACACGCTTAGGTGGTTGAATGTGTGAGGGCTGACCCCATAGGATTGATCCTACCCGAACGAATGTAAATATATTGTTAGTTGATGTTGTACTGGCCCTTTAAAAACAGTCCCAATGAAGGTGCCAATCTTTTGTTTTCTTAGATTTTAGAAT
This sequence comes from Vallitalea sediminicola, assembly GCF_054408565.1. Lineage (NCBI taxonomy): Bacteria > Bacillati > Bacillota > Clostridia > Lachnospirales > Vallitaleaceae > Vallitalea > Vallitalea sediminicola. The sequence goes on along the minus strand of NZ_BTPT01000018.1, from coordinate 952 downwards.
ATATAAACTCCCATTATCTGCTACCATAAATTTAGGTTTTTCTTCAGATGAGATCTGAAAAATATACTCATACTCATTAGAGGGTGTTGACTGAATATATGCACCATAACCACCTATTTTTGTCTTCTCACTTGAACCGTAGTCATTAAAAAATTTCTTTGTCAGTTCATCTGTCTCATTTATTTCTGTCATATCAAGGTATTCCCAAGACTCTTCCCAACATGGAAACTCTGGATTTTCTTTTTGAATCCAAACTATTGGAAATGTTTTATAAGCATTAGCTTCATCGGGTGTTTTTGTAACTTTTAATTCTGAAATACTGCTATATTCTTTTATAAGCCAACCCTCTCCGTTTTTAGCCTCAAACTTTGTTGGTAACGAAGAATTATTAAGAAAAACTTGAATTAGCTGGGTTTCACCAAAAAAATCAGCCCCATTTGGAACATCCGGTACATAAATCTGAATAATCGGAAGCATGTAGCCATCATCATCTTTAGGCCAATCTTCACCCAATTCAGTTAAAAAATTGCCTCCAAACCAACTCTTCATATCCTCAGTTGGCCTAAATCCTCCGATTTTAGCAATACTTGGAATTCTGCCAAATGAGTTAAGCTTATCCCATATATTCATAAAATTCCCCTTTCGAATTAAATAAGTACAATGTTAGCTAACGTTACGTGTTCCTGACGTTTCTCAGTCTTAGAAGCACTCGCTCATGCTCTGATTAAGTGTTAATGCGTGCGCCATCCCGACGGGCTTAGGCTAAGAAATGTGCAACAGCTTGCCACTCATCTCAAATTCCCGCCCACTCTAGTATATCATTATCCTCATTATACCATAACAGAGCGAACAGGAACATTTTGTTAGCTGATGTTGTGGACGGACACTGCCAATACGAATACTTAAGTCAATTTTTAACATACTATTTTACAACAGCTCTAAAAGGTAAATG
>NZ_BTPT01000017.1:75613-123337 GCF_054408565.1 Vallitalea sediminicola | reverse complement strand
CATTTACCTTTTAGAGCTGTTTGGTAGCGTATTTTGAATTGAAAACTCCATGTGATTGTATAATTATATCAAAAACAATAGGCTAATTAGACATTAATTAATATATTATTGCGTTATTTTATTTATTGTTCAAAATATTGACAAATAGTATAACAAATTATAAAATGAGGATATCAAAGATAAAATATAAAGGTATAATATAAAATAATAGTCAAAAATGAGAAGAGGTCAAAAATATGTTGTTAAAATCAGTTAGAATGCAAATTAAGTCTATATTAAACCATAAAGAAGTATTTATAACTATGTGTATTCTAATGTTATTTGTATTTATTAATTATTTTACTAATGTTCTAAAATATAATGGAAAAGATATTACTGATATGTATTTTCCTATGAAACTTTTATTACTATCAAGTGGTAGTGGTGCAGCCAATTATTACTTTATGCAGTATTTTCCATTATTAGTAATTATACCAGTTGCATTTTCTTATGTTTATGATAGAGATTCAAAAGAAATAATTTACATTCAATCGAGAGTAGGGTTAAAACACTATTACATAGGGAAGATAATTTCTGTATTTTTAGTTGCTTTTTTTGTATTCACCATACCTTTCATTATTGAAATAATAATTAACTGTATAGCATTTCCGATAAATGCTACAGGAGATTTGTCCAATGCAAATATTTATGAAAAAATATATATTGATTTAGTTGGAAATTATTTTTTTTATAATTTATATGTCATTCATCCATATATTTATACATTTCTTGTTACTTTGGTATTTGGATTAATATGTGGTGTCTTAACTGTTTTTGTAGTAGCTATTTCCATGTATAATATCAAATTCAAAATTTTATTATTTTTACCTGTGTATATATTACTTTATGGTATAGGGATGATTGGACATATAGTTCCTTCTATAAAAGTTAGTTTGAGTTATTTTAACTATTTGAGCATATTTGATTGTTCAAAAAAAAGTCTAATAGGATATTGTTTAACAATAGTATTAATTTTATTGGTGTCAATAGTAATGATTATGACAAAAAGCAGAAAGGATTCATTGTAATGAGTACATACATAAAATGTATTATCGCATCATTATTTTGGGGAGTATTGGAAGCATTATTTTATTTGAGATTAAATGAAAAAATTATTTTATCTGATATTATTTTTCAGTTTAGTTTTTTAAAAAAATATATAGAAACGCCGTATATAATGAATATGACAATAAAATTTTTACCATATTTAATATTTCAAATATTATTTGGTACATGTATTTATAAACATTTTTGCTCAGCAAGTAATTATTATTTTTCACGATGCATTAATCGTACAAAGTGGTTGTTAAGAGAAGCTTTTTTACTCTATACATATGTATTAATATTTTTATTTTGTATGTTAGCAGGGGGAGTGATGGTAACAATAATTACTAATGAAATAATATTTGATTTAGAGTCTATTATTTTATTAGTCTATTATTTGATTATTTATTCGTTGTGGTTGTATTTAACAACACTACTAATTAATATTATAGCTATTAGATTTAATAGTAGTATAGCTTTTATAGCCGTAGCGGGTTTAGAAATGGGTTGTATTTTTTCATTAATATTATGGGAAAATGTACTACCATTACAAGATAGCCCTTTTATGGATAGAAATTTTTTATTCTTACAGTTCAATCCAGTGGCTCATCTCGTGTTGGCATGGCACAGTAGTTTTATAGAAAAATTGAATATGAAAATAAATATCTATTACCAATCATTTGATTTAAATATTTCAGTAGTATTATTTTTATTACTAAGCATCATAGTAACAGTAGTTGGTTGTATAGTGGTAAAAAGAAAGGATTTAATAATGGCTAATAATGAAACCGGAGTATAGAGATTATTAATAAAGGAAGGTAAGATATAGTGAAATTGATAGCAAAGAATGTAAATAAAGCAATAAAAAACAGACAAATATTATCAAACATTAATCTTTCATTAGAAGGTGGAATTATTTACGGATTTGTTGGAAGAAACGGTTCTGGAAAAACAATGCTTTTTAGGGCGTTGTCAGGTCTAATAAAAATTGATTCGGGAGAGATTATTTGTAACAACAAGGTACTTAATAAAGATATAGATGTAATTGATAATATAGGGCTTGTAATTGAAAATGCAGGATTATATCAAGAATTTACTGGGTTTAAAAACTTAAAATTACTTGCGAATATTAATAAGAAAATTAATGATGATGACATAAAAGATGCAATTAGAAGAGTAGGACTAGAGCCTAATGATAATAGAACAATTAAGAAATATTCTCTTGGTATGAAACAACGTATTGTAATAGCACAGGCTATTATGGAAAAACCTGATATTATTATGCTGGATGAACCGACCAATGCACTTGATGAAAATGGAGTTGATGAAATCCGTAAAATTATATTAGAAGAAAAGAAAAGAGGGGCTATGATTCTCATAGCCAGTCATAATAAAGAGGATATTAATTTACTAACTGATAAGGTGTATTATATGAAAAGTGGTAATTTATATGATGGGCGGTGAAATATGATGAAGAAAGTAATTGTAGGTATTTATGTTACAGTATTTATTGCCGCAGTAATTATTGGAATATTGAATAAGCAAACGTATACAAATATTACAAATATGGATAATGCAATGGATAATTTTTCTGTTGCGGTTTTGAATAATGAGTTAGTATTAAATACCATAGATAGAATGGAAGAGGATTTACCAAATGCTAATATAATATTAAAAGTAAAGGCTGAGGGCGAAGTTGAAAATATGTTTAAGCTTTATAAGCAGCGTGTTATTGTAGAAGAAGTATACAATGGAGATGATATAAAAAAAGGTGATATGATTTTTATTATGGCAGGACATTGGAGATATTACTTTGATGATATGAGTGCTAATATGGGTTTTACTAATTTATTAGAAAAGGATGATGAATATTTAATTTTTATTAAAGAAAAAGTTAATTCACTAGATATTAATGATGATAATATATACTGCCTTGTAGATACAATTATTAATCCGGTATTTAATTATGAAGATAAAGAAAATGTCATTGTAGAGACCAGTAAAGATAATTACTACGTTTCTTATTCTGAAGTGAGCAAAAATGAATTTTTTGTTAATTCACAGGATTCCCTTAATAAATTAGAGGCATTAAAACATAGATTGATAAAAGATTATGATGAGTAATTAGATATTAACTTATTGTTACTATTTGCTGTAATACGAATAAAAGTTAAGTCAAGGAGGAAAATTTTATTTCGTGTCGTACTATGATATAATATCTTAGGGTGTACCGTTTCAAGCCTATGAATCGTTAACATAAGGTATTCACTATATATAACAGATAAAGCAGTTAGAACTTGTTAAGAAAAGGGGATTATAGAATGGGAAAACATTTTGGAACAATTGTATGGGGCATAGTATTTTTAATAGTTAATATAAACATAGGTTTTATTGACATAATGCCAAATGTAGTAGGATATATGCTTATTACAAGTGGGGTATCAAAATTATATAATGAGACAGAGATTAGAGAATTTCATATAGCAGCTAAGCTGGGTTCATTATGTGTGATTGTACGTATTATTACTTTTTTCTTTTATTTGAGTCAAAACGCACAAGACACTATAGTATCAACAGCCATTGGTATTGTAGTTTCATTGCTATTATTAGTACTGGCGTTCTACATATATGAAGCTACAATAAAACTGTTAGAAAAAGAAAGGATTCAACTAGTGGAGCAAATAAAAAGTGGTCGTAACCTTTTCCTCTATATACAATTAATAACAATTTTTATTATTACTTTCAGTATGAATGTAGAAGAGTCTACAGCAATGTGTATGAATCTTATAGGTGGTATTGCAATTGCTATAACTACAATAGTATGGGCTGTTAACATGAATACTGTTAAAAAATATTTTAATGGACAATTACGTACGAAGAATTAAATTATATATATGAAGTAGGTGAAAGTAAATGTTTGCTCAGATAAAAAAACGCAAATATTTCTATTTAGCGTTGGGATTAGTAGTTGTGGCTTTAGCCTATAATGTTTTTACTGCATATAGAAGATTAATTCCAGAACCTATATTTCTAAAACATTATTATGAAGGATATTATGAGCATTTTTATGATAGATTTTTTATTGAGTATATTGATAATAACAATAGTAATAAAAATATCAGCAATGTATTTTTTCCAGAAGTCAATATAAAGATATTTGCTGAGCCATATTATGAGTATAAATATAATTACTATACACATAAAATAGTAAGATTTACATTAGCAGTGGCAAAAGACGAAATATTTTCTGGCTTAGAAAAAGTTGAACTGAATAAAGCTATCATTGCTTATTCAGATTTATCTACACAAGAAGTTGATTTAGGACGAATTATTTTATACCGTGAGAAGAAAGAAGTCCAAGAATTGACACCTATAGTAAGTCACGTAGGATTACCTAAGGAGAAATCAGAAAATAGTTATGAGATGGATGGAGAGATTTTAGTAAAAGATATTCAAGCAGATCTACAAGAGCAACTTTCAGATATTATTGATATGGATGTAAATACTTCTGATAATAATATATCTGTGAATATGACTCTTCCAAAACCAGATGATGAACGTAAATTCAACGTATATGATATATGCTATCATATGGTGTATAAGAACGCTATGGGTGAGACTTATACAGCACCACTGGGTCCTATAGGTCATGATCCCTTCTTTACTGAAGAAGAAATTATGAGGTATGTGAGGGATTATAAGCATAGCATAAAATTGTAATAAACTTATTAGCTATTATTAATGGAACAACAAGCATATATTAAGAGGTGTTATATGAGGAAATATAAAAAATATATATTAATGCTTATTACACTAGTAATTATAATACAGATTATTAACTTCAACATACCTAGAAAACTACAAGATATACTTTCAATATCCTCTAATACAGTAGTTAATTATTGTAGTGTTTACATTATTGATTACAAACCTGGGGGTGGTAGGGATAACAGTAATGTTAAACTGACAGTGAAACAATTCCAAGATATAATGGATATAATGAAGAAAACAAAATATCATAAAACTTTTGACCCTGATTACCATTCATCTAATACAGAAGGGTTTTATTTTATGGATTTTACATATGTAATTGATAACACTAAAAAAGTTAGAAGAATGACTTATTCAAAAGATGGTTATATTGAGATTAGTGGTAAAAGCTCTTATATATCATTTAATCAAAATGAACCAGAAAAGTTAGCAAAAGAAGTATACGAATATATCAATAATATTATTGCTGAATAATACGAACATATGTTTGAGTTTTTGCCGCATATTTGTTATAATATAGATGGTGATTAAAATGAAGAAGAATATAATAGAAAAATTACAGGTTTTAGCTGATGCAGCGAAATATGATGTTTCCTGTGCTTCTAGTGGTGTCAATCGTAAAAATTCTGGCAAGATTGGAAGTTCGCAAGCTAGTGGAATATGTCATACATGGGCTTCTGATGGAAGGTGTGTATCTCTGTTAAAGATACTACTCAGCAACTATTGCGCATATGATTGTGAATACTGTGTCAATAGATTAAGTAATGATGTAAAAAGAGCTAGTTTTACACCAGAAGAAGTAGCTGAACTTACTATTGAATTTTATAGAAGAAACTATATAGAAGGTCTATTCTTAAGCTCAGCTGTTGAGAAAAATCCTAATCATACAATGGAAAAAATAGTCAAGACTCTACTTATACTTAGAAATCACTACGGATTTTCTGGTTATATCCACGTAAAAGCTATACCAGGAGCAGATAAGATACTCATCAAACAAGCAGGAGAACTTGCTGATAGGATGAGTGTTAATATAGAATTACCAACAGAAGATGGACTGAAATTATTAGCACCTCAGAAGACCATGAAAAAATTATTCTTACCAATGGATCAAATAAAAGAAGAGATAAAAAGGTCAAGTTATGAAGTTGCCAGATATAAATATGCAAGAAAATTCGTTCCAGCAGGTCAATCTACTCAGATGATTGTAGGAGCTACCAGTGAAAGCGATTTATCCATGTTAAGCATAACTGATCAATTATATAAAAAATTCAATCTGAAAAGAGTGTATTTTTCTGCGTATGTGCCTGTTAATAAAGGGGGTAACTTGCCTGCCATAAGTTCAAATACAACTCCGATGGTTAGAGAACATAGGTTGTATCAAGCAGATTGGTTGCTAAGATTCTACAAATTTGAAGCAAAGGAATTATTAGATAATAGTAATCCGAATTTTGATTTGGATTATGACCCTAAGATGATATGGGCGATGAGAAATATTAAAGAATTTCCAAAAGAAGTAAATAAAGTATCGGTAAATGAATTATTAAGGATTCCTGGGATTGGAATAGTTTCCGCTAGAAGAATACTAAAACAAAGAAAAGTGAGATCAATTTCTTATGAGGATTTAAAACAAATGGGAATAGTTCTAAAAAGGGCTAGATTCTTCATTACATGTAATGGCAAATATTATGGAGAGAAAAATCTTGACCCAGATACAATAAAGAATATATTGAATCCTTTACCACCCTATGAACAACTTACTCTCAATGTATAAATAGATATGAGTTAAATCAGGACAATATATTGAACTTATTGAAATGGGTGTATAGGTGTTTAAGTTCAATATATATAGCAATAATCAATGAAAAAGGATTGATAATATGGTGTATTTGCATGATGGAACTTTTAATGGACTCTTAACTTGTATATACGAACATTATTATAGTGAAAAAACCAATGGAATATACTATGAGAATAGATATGAAATGGAACTATTAGAACAAGAAGTTAATATTACTACAGATGATGAAAAAGCAGACAAAGTATATACTGCTATATGGAATAAGATATCTGATGAAGCTATGAAGAATGTCTATTATACATTTTTATCTGATGATTACAAAAAAGACTGCTATATATTAAAATATCTAGAGCTAGGTTTTAAAATGGGATATAAAATAGATAACGAACATACTCATAAAGATGTGATAAATATCCACAAACTGTCATCCAAAGTATCTAAGGAGAGGCATAGATTGTTGGGCTTGCTAAGGTTTCAAGAAGTTGGCGATGTACTGTATGCACCGTTAACACCTGATAATGATGTAATTGAATTGTTAGCTGACCATTTTGCAGATAGAATGAAAAATGAAAATTTCATAATACATGATAAAAAGCGTAGAAAAGCTGTTATATATAATAAAATAGAATGGATGATAACCGATTTTCAGTATCAAGATGATATAAATATATCAGAAAGAGAAAAGAATTTTCAAGAGATGTGGAAAGGTTATTTTGAGCATATAGGAATTAAAGAGAGAAAGAATAAGGTGTTACAAAGGCAATTCGTTCCAACTAGATATAGAAAGAATATTGTTGAGTTCAATAAATAACAGTAAGATTAATAAATAATATCTAGTGAATAAATGCAAGATAATAACAAACAAAAAAGCATTGATCCGAGGATTGTATCAATGCTTTTTATTATATAAAGAATGAGGGGGGAGTTTTTTATGTAAGAATTTTTCTTACAATATCATCATATTATATAATTGTGTATAATCCATGTTTCAAATGTAAATAATGTGTAAACATTTTTATTTACTATTATAAGTACATCTTATTCCATATCTTCATTAAGTAATACCATATGATAATGATCTTCCCAAACTCCATTAATCTTAAGATATTTCTTTGATACTCCTTCGTTAACAAATCCTAATTTTTTAACTAAATTTATGGAAGCTTTATTCCTAGGTATAATATTAGCTTCTATACGATGAAGTTTGTAATCGTGAAACATTACCTCTATACCTTTTTCAAGAGCTTCTGACATATAACCTTTATTAATCTCATCTTTATCTAACTTATAACCTAAAAAACAGGATTGAAAACAACCTCTAACAATATTTGAGAAAGAGAGGGTGCCGATTATTCTTTCAAAACCAGTATCTTCTTTCTTGAAGATCCAGAGTCTAATCATAGATAGATTATTCATTAGATCTACTTCTCTACGGATAGTTTTTTTGTGAGTCATAGGCTTATAGAAATTTTGTTCACGATTAGGTTCCCAAGGTTTTAAAAAATCCCTGTTGCGCGTATAATAATCTAATACTTTTCTTGTAAAGGATGTATCTATGGTTCTTAGTACTAATCTATTTGTTGAATATAATTTTTTCATTGTCCATACCTCGAAATTATTTGTTTTTAAATAAATTATTGTATAAATATAGTAATAGCGACAACATATATGATATATAGACAGTTATGAATAACTCTTCTACAATTCTAGGTAGTAGGAAAGCAATAAAAGCTTTTTTGGATAACACAGGAATAAACATCCTAAGTAATTCAGTATTTATTGTAGTTACTATTAATCCTGGTACACCTACAGATATAATCAACTTTAAAAAATTGTTATATATTTTTAAGTCATTAAATCTTTTTTGAATAACCCTGTCTATTAATAGTAATAAAAATCCTACTAGGGAAGTAGCTATTAATAGAACTGTTGCGAAAGTAGTAGTTTTACCAATAGATGATATATATTTTGCCCAACTACCAGTTTGATTATAAGTAAGTTGAAGATGATTAAATATGCCAAGTAGACCGATTGCAGAAAAAACAATAATACATATAGTTTGTAGCTTATTGATTCTAATGTTTTTTAGTGCCTTCCAAATAAGAGGGGTGAGAATACCTCCTAATATAGCTGTTACTCCTAACCAAGGAATATATGGTCCTTGAGGTTTAATCAGATAGCCTATAATATCAGACAGACCAGCACTGATACCACCAACGACAGGACCAAATAAAATACCGGGCATTTTAGTAAATGGACCCGAAAAACTGATTCTGATTGCTGGCGTTCCTGCAAAATAGATATAAGTGCTGAACATTTTTACAATTTGTGCAATTGCTATTAATAATCCTGTTTGTACTATTACTTTTATATATTTGCTTGTTTGTGATTTATTCATTTATGTGCCTCCTATTATTTTATTGAAAAATTAATTAAATAATCGGAAAATAGCTATGAAAGCATCACATAAACGGTATTTGTATTATTTTGCATAAACAAAAAACCCCCTTTCTTTTTACATATTACCTGTTACATAAAAAGAAAAAAGGTATTACTCATACACTTATTCTCTATGCAACAGCGGAAACAATATTACACCGCAAACCTAAGAATAAGGTTTTTCGTTTAGAGGAAACTTCCCATCCGCTAACACTTAACGCGCAATATCTGCTCTGCTACAGTACAAATATAATTATATAGAATAATGCATTAATTGTCTATAAAAACTTAATTTTTTCTTCCTAAGGTACCACCTATCCAAGTAGTCAATGGAATGGCTGAAATAAGCCCTATACTTCCTGCTACTGCTCGTACTATTTCTGAAGCTATCATGTCCATATTTAGGATCTCTATTATTGTTATATCATAAGCGATAAACAGCAACAAAAGGTGTAATGAACCTCCAACATAAGCTAAAATAAGTGTATTGGACATAGAGCCCATGATATCTTTACCTATATTCATCCCTGATTTAATTAATTTTTTGGTTGTTATATTAGGCTTGTTTTCTTCGATTTCCCACATTGCTGAAGCTATGGATAGAGAAACATCCATAACAGCTCCTAGAGCTCCTATTATAATACCAGCTAATAAAATACCTTTAAAATCTAGGTGCCTGTTCTGAGGAATATAAGCAAGCATTCTTGCTTGTTCATCACCAAGTCCAGTAAGCATTGCAACGCTACCGACAAGTCCTGCTGCTAATGCTGCGACAAGAACACCACCTACAGTACCTAAGATAGCTGTTCTTGTTTTTTTATTCCAACCACTTATTATAATCAAAGTAACAGTTGTAGTGACTGATATAATTCCTACGGTAACTACCAAAGGATTAAAACCTCTAAGAATGAGAGGTAACATAACAAATGCTATCAAGATTATTGTAAAAGTTAATGTGATTACTGATTTTAGTCCCTTCAGTCCACCAATTACTACTAATAATATTAAAAAGGATATAACAATAAAAAATATTGCACTATCTCTACAACGTTCATAAATATGTATATTTCCAACTGTACCTTTATCGGTTTCATAAACATAGATATACATTTTATCACCGGTTTTGAATACTAATCTATAGGGATTAACCATTTCAACAGTATTTCGTACTGAATATTCTTCGCCTTTATGCTTTCCTTGTAATATTTTGATATAGAGATGCTGGTATCTGATGTCTTGTTCTATTGGAGTGTCTGGGCGTTCTAGAGTAGTATCATCCCTATCTATTCTAATTACTTTTGCTTTTACTACATCATATTCAGGTTTTTCCATATCTTCTTCATAATAAGATGCGAGACCACCTAATTTTTCATCTTTGGTGATATCACCCTCGGGTTTTGAATTACAAGACGTCAAGAATAATGAAATAAGTACAATTAAAATAAATAATCTACATTTCATGTCATTTTTCTCCTTATTTCAGGTTAAGAAAAGGGGCTGTATCATGATACAGCCCCTTACTAAAATACTAATTAGTTAGCGGGTACTAATAATGCTTTTCCTTCATATATTTTATGAGGATTTTTTAAGTCATTTAATTTTGCTAATTCTTGATAAGTTGTATTATAGACTTTTGCAATTTTCCATAAAACATCACCGGCTTTTATCTTATATGTACCAATAGGTGACATTACGTCTATTGTAGGAGCTACAACTGTACCTTCTGCTTTTATTGCCTTAACAAGTTCATCTCTTATTGGAACAAAGGTATCTACAACATTTTCAGCGCCTTCAAAATTATATTTGTCTCCACCAGTAGCGACGAAATCGTTAGTTACCAATGTATATTTTTTATCCATGTCTAATGGAGTACCGTCTTCTAGTGTAATACTGATAACTCTATTCTCATATTCTGCAGTAGGATCATATATTACTTTTAAGCCTGCAAATTGACCGTCTCCCATGTCATCTGCTTCAATACCATGATCGACTAAGGATTTAAGTAGAGCACCTGTTACTTCCATTGTAACCAAAGTGTTATCAAAAGGTATTACTTCATATAAATCTCCCATAGTAATCGTACCTTCTTCAAGACTTCTTCTAAGACCGCCACCATTAGTTAATCCGATCTGTGAATTGGTAGCTTTTCTCATGATATTTGTAGTAAAGTAGCCAAGAGGAGTAACGTTTTTAGTATCATGTGATAAACGTCCTTTTGATTGTCCTACAATTTCATCAGCTATTGGAGAAAAGTCTTTTTCATATTTATCATATACTTCTTTGGTTTCTGGATCTTCAAGTAGGTCCTTAGAATTTTTATAAACAGATTCTACAGATGGAGTAATAGATTTTACTGAACCATCTTCATTCAATTCAATAGATATTTTACCAACTGCTCTACCATATTTATATGCTTGAACAACAGGTTTATCATTTATATAACCAGCGACAGTCTTATGTGAATGACCTGTTATCACTGCATCAAGACCTTCAACTTGACATAGAGCATTGATTTCATCACCTGTTATAGGAGTCTCAGGATTTTCTCCATAATTATCTTGCCATGTAGGAACATGAGTGAGAGCGATGATTATGTCTGGAGTTCCTTCTTCAGCTTTACCAGCTTGTAGATAATCTACCCAAATTTTAGCAGCGTCGTCAGCTGATTTAAATTCAAGAGTTGCTACATTATCGACTTTAGTCTTATGTGCTGTTTCAATTGTTGATATACCAATAAAAGCAATTTTTTTGTTAGCTATTTCATGAATTAAATAAGGCTTGGCCCAAGTTACAGGTTCATTAGTAGTTTTATCATAGATATTAGAAGCAAGGAAAGTAAAATTACCATCTTTTGCCCATTGTTCTATTCTATCAACACCCCAGTCGAATTCATGGTTTCCAACTGCTGATGCAAGAACATCCATACCTTTGAACATCTCATTAACAGGAGCACCATATGTAAGATTAGAAAGAGCAGTTCCTTGGTAGTTATCTCCACCAGAAACAACAATCGTATTAGGATTTACAACTTTTTGATCATTGACATAACGTACCATTTTAGACATACCGATGTTTTTACCATTTTCTTTTACGTTTCCGTGGAAGTCGTTGACGGTTAATATGTCAATGACATTTTCTAGCTGATTGACTGCTGGTAAGGTTGTGTCAGTTGTTACAGGCGTTGATGTTGTAGTATCCTCACTGGCATACATGAATACAGTATGTAGATTAAATACTACGGTTAGAACTAATAACATACTTAATAACTTTCTTACTCTGTTTTTCATAACAATCCTCCCAATAATTTGTTTAGTTTAATGCTTAAATATATTAATACATATGACTAATAATATATTTAAGTACTATAATTATAGTATAATTCCCGATAGCAGTCAATGGACATGAGTCCTTTATTGGGAAATAAAAAGGGGCTAATTACTAAAATAATTAAGCCCTTTGTTATAGTATTATTAGTTTCTATTATTGGAGAATAGTTCGCCTTGAGACTTGGTATAATCGGTATGTTCATTTCCTATATAATTCAACTGAGCTTCTATTTCTATTATATTACTAGCTTCATGGTCATATATCTTTATGTCATGAGCTTCTCCATCATCATCTCGGTGTTGTAAATGCTCAGTAACTATATCTGTAGCATTTTTTTCATTAATGTCATTTCCATAGATGATAGTGTATTCTTCTTTTGGTATGGTTAAAGAGATATGGTAACCTTCATCTAATCTTGTACGTGTTTCGTATATACTATTTAACATGGTATGCTCCCTTCTAATATCTATTTCAATATCTAGTTTAACCATATTATCTATGAATATTACGTCATATTATATTGAAAGAATTCTAAGCAAATATTGTTTAATAATAATAGAATAAGTAATATATGTTGTTGTAGAATAGCATATGTAAAATATGTACAATTAATAGCATGTATAATTTAAAATAATAAGCTATATTATTACAAGATATATTGTTAAAATTCTTTTAATCAGTAAATTATACCAAAGAATTATCAATAATAATCATATGTTTATATTTTTAGTGATATTTTGTTATTGTTTGTTTAATCTAATCAAATATAATAAATAATGAGGACTAACAATATTTTAAGAAGGAGGTTTTTATTATGATAGGTATAAAAAGATATTCACGTTTATTAATTGTTACAGTATTATGTTTTTATGTATCCACCAATCTATTTAATTTATCATTTAGTTATTTAACAGTACATGCAGAATCGGTCAGTGAAAATTATGCATTAGGTAAAAATGTAGAGGCATCTTCATCTTATCCAGAATATCCAGCAAGTGCCATTGTTGACGGAAGAAAAGACAGGGCATCAGTAGATGGTGTGGCAACATTTTGGGCACCATTTGAAGAGAACTATATAGAACCTTATTGGGCAATTGTGGATTTGGGACAAGAGAGATCCATAAATAAAGTGTTATTATATTTTAACAAGAATTCTAATAATGTTAATTTTGAGTGTGCACCAGTTCATATAAAATTAGAAGTAAGTAATGATAAAACGAACTGGACAACAGTATATGATCAGGATACGGGAATAGATCCACCAAATGCAAGTGGTATAAATAATAGTCCTGCATATTATGAGCCATATGAATGCAGCATATCTTATGGCAGTACTGTACGTTACATTAAATTAACACCAAGTAATGATTGGGTCCATATTGTAGAAATGGAAGTCTATGGAGAACCTGTTAAGCTAACAAGCATAAGAAGTATTGATGATATAATAGTCACAGAAGGAATAGCAAATGACAATCTTCCATTACCACATCAAGCTATGTATGCAACACAAGAAAAAAATAATCTTAGGGGAAGGATAGATATATATCCTTCATCAGATCAGGATAAAAGTTGGAAAGAAGATATAAACAATCCATTTAATCCCAATCAGTCAGGGATTTATCGTTTCACAGGAACTATTAATAATAATCTTTTTACTTCACCACCTTATTTTAATAATCCTGACAATTTACAACCAGAAGTTAATGTGGTTGTTCAAAAAGCAGGTATAAAATCATTTGTTGTACCAAATCAAATAGGTCCATCTAATATAGATTATACTAATCAACAAATAAATATAAAAGTATTCGGTGATACAGATCTAACTAAAGTGTATCCAATAATAACTACTACAGATTATACAACTTGTTCACCTGAAAACAATCAAGCAATGGATTTCAGTAATGGATCTGTAGAATATACAGTAACTACAAAGAATGGTAATAGTTATACGTGGAATGTAACTGTTACAAAACAAGATAATTATCAAGCTGAATTATACGTGTCACCCGATGGGAATGATAATAATGTTGGAACTATAGAAGCACCATTAAAAACTATTGCAGGAGCAAGAGATTTCGTAAGAACCATAAATAGCAATATGACAAGTGATATAATTGTATATCTTAGGGGTGGAACATATTTTATTGATGAATCTATAATATTTAATAAAACTGATTCAGGAACAAACGGATACAATGTATTATATAAAGCATACCCTAATGAGGCACCAGTAATCAGTGGTGGGAAAAAAGTTGAAGGATGGGAAGTGGCACCAGATAAAGCAGGCGCTTATAGAGCTTTAGCACCAGCCGATGTAGACTATTCTAGAGAAATATATGTTAATGGAAGAAGAGCGGTAATCGCAAGAAATACAGGAACAGGAATCAATGGATGGAGTGGTTATGATAATCCAAATATGACATGGTACGATAATTCAATTGATGGTTTCCCAAAATACTATGAAGATACTGCAAGAGATAGAACTCTAACTGTTCATCAAGGATATACAACAGACTCTTCTTACGAGTTTAATAATATGAATAATTGGGGAAATGTATCAGATATTGAGATGGTATACCTTGTAGGATGGACATATCATATTATACCAATTAAGAGTGCACAAACTAATTCTTCCGGGGGATTAAACATAGAAATGAAACCACAAGCTTTCTATGATGTACAAACTGGAATAGGAGGGCCTCTTGCTATTCAAGACCCTAATTATGTTCAAAATGCTTTTGAACTATTAGATGAACCAGGAGAGAGTTATTTCGACAGAAGTTCAAAGTATATCTATTATATGCCAAGAAATGGTGAAGATATGCAGAGTGCAGAAGTTTATGTACCAAAAGTTGAAGATTTGATTTTAGGTTCTGGAGAAAGTAATGACCATTTAAAGAATATATCATTTACAGGAATCTCCTTTGAATGTACAGGTTATAATAGTCCAAATAGTGAAGAAGGGGCTGTTACAGGACAGGCGTCATTTTTAAAACGTAACGGTAACTGGACTAAAATGCCAGGAGCAATCAGATTTGATTATTCCAGTAACATTAGATTTGATAATTGTAAGTTCAAGATGATAGGTAAAGCTGGCGTTGATTTCCATAGAGAAAGCCAGAATAATACTGTAATTGGAAGTGAATTTGATGGTATAGGTTCTTCGGGTATACAAATAGGACCTGAAAATTCAGAAGAATCTAATTATGCTACAGATGCACATGTTGTAAAAAATAACAAAATACTAGCCAATAAAATATATAATATTGGAGAAAGTTATAATGGAGCTATAGGTGTATGGTTAGGATTAACGAAAGGAACAATTGTCAGTTATAATGACCTTAATCACGTATCTTATACAGGTATAAGCAGTGGATGGAGTTGGGGATACGATTGTCCAACTATAGCTGGACAAAACGTAATAGAATATAACCATATAAGAAATTGTCTTGAAAAACTACATGATGGTGGTGGAATCTACATGCTTGGATATCAGCCTGGTTCAAGAATAAAAGGTAATCATGTCCATGATAATGTTGTAGGAGCACCAGGAGGTATATATTTAGATGAAGGAAGTTCAGGATATACGGATATAAGTAGAAATGTAGTTTATAGAGTAGCATCATCACAGCCAGATACATTTTTCTTTAATCGAAATGTAGGTTATTGGTCAGAAATGTCAGATAGAGATAGTATGGTTGGACATATGGATTCAGTAATGACTGAGAATTACCCCCATGATCATTTTACATATCCAGGTTCATCATCTAGACCTAATCCATCTGCACCAGATATGAATATACCATATGTTGTTGATACAATTTCAAAAGCTGGAAATCATAAATCCTATAGTTATATTATTGATGATACTGACATAGCTAATGTATATCAAGGTACATGGGTACAATATAGTCAAGACCTTAGCAATTATTTAGGTACCGAACATTATAATAATACACAAGATAGCTATGTAGAACATGAATTCACTGGAACGGGAGTAGAATGGATAGGTGCGAAAAATTCTAATCTAGGTTATGCCGATATATATTTGGATGATCAACTAGTACAAGAAAACTTGGATTGTTATGAAGCATCTTCTAAACAGCATCAACAACGTTTATATAGCGTAAGGGGTCTTGCCAATAATAAACATACAATAAAAATAGTTGTAAGTGGGGTTAAGAATACCAACTCATCCAATACGTATATAGTACATGATGCATTTAAAGTTTGGAAATAAAATGAATTCAATAATCAAAGTAAATATTGATTAAAAAATCTATAAGTTAACTCATGATAATGAAAAAAGCGATGGTAGAGATATTTGATACCATCGCTTTTTTATTATAAATAATTTGTAATAAGCTATAATTTTGATATAATAAAACCATTAGTAAACAATAAATATCAGTTTATCTACTTTAGCAGGGGGTAATAATAGGTGAGAGATATTCTAAAAACATATAAAGACAGGTTAATAAACCTAAGTGGACGAAATAGAAGTTTAGTTCTTAAGAAAATACATAAAAAAAGATCATTTGATATATCAAGATTGATTGAATTAGATAAAAATATGAATGATGAGCTTATCAATTTCTTGGTTAAAAGAGAAAAAGGAAAGAAAATAATAATCGAAGATCCTTATAAAGTAAGAAACGAGGACCTGAAAACCAGTGAAAAACAAAATAGTAATAATAGAAAACAGGAATTATTAGCGCTTGAAGATACTATAAAAGGATTGAATGATGTATCTGAAGAAGAAAAAGAAGTCCTTGAAAAAAGAAAACAAGAAATAAATGATAAATATGATATGGAAGTAGTTGCTGACAAAAAGAAGATAGATGCTAAGATTGAAAAGATGATCAATTACTCTAACAATATTAATTATTTGCTTAGAGAGATTGATGCAGTAGAAAAAGAAACAGGAAAATACGAATTATATCTAAGCTATCCTTTTGTTGAGGGAAGATTCAATGACTCCACCTTCGTTAGAGCACCTCTTTTCATGTTTCCGGTGAAATTAGAAAAAGTAAGCAATAAATGGCAGTTATCCAATATTGTTGATCAAGAAATTCTTATTAACAAAGTGTTCATCTTTGCCTATTGTAAATTCAATGAATCTAAGATAACAGAAATAGAAATGGAATTTTCATCACTAGAACAATTCTCAGAGGATGTAATTTCAGGATTAATCACCTATCTTGATAAAAATAAAATCAATATAGAAGATACCAATAAGAGAGATATAGAAAAATTTATTGATTATACTAATGAAAAATTACCGGATTATGAAGCAGGAGAGTTAATATTAAAAAATTATATGGTTCTAGGACAATTTCCAATGTCTAATTCAATTTACACAGATTATCAATATCTAGAACAGGAAGAACTGTACAATGAAGTTCTTGAGTTACTGTTAATGAACAAAGAAGATGAAAATGAAACGGATGAACCTACCAAAGAACCAGAAGAAAAAGTAAAACAACTATCAGAAAAAGACGTGTACTTTTTGTCTTCACTTGATAACAGTCAAGAAAAAGCGGTTCTTAGTACAAACGAAAAAAGTAATTTAGTTATATATGGACCTCCAGGAACAGGTAAATCCCAAACTATAGCAAACATTATATGTGACTCTCTAGCCAAAGGCAAAAAAGTTTTGATGGTATCTCAAAAAAGAGCTGCACTTGATGTTATATACAATAGGTTAGCAGATATCAATGCCAAGATTGCTCTGGTCCATGATGCTAATAAGAACAAAAGAGATTTCTATAGAAAAGTATGTGACTGCATTAGTGCAGAAGCAATGGATTTTGACAATTCTCTAAATCTGAAGATTGATGATGATGCATTGGCTATAGATGAAAAAATAGGTTATCTGACTAATATGGCAGAAATACTTCATGAAGAAAGGGAATATGGTATAACTCTTCATGATATGTATGCTTGTTCAGAAGCTATAACTTCAACGGAAGATATTAGATATGAAAGTTATAGGGATTTTCGTAAGGACAACCCTTTTGAAAAGTATAAATATCAAAAATTAAGAGAAGCAATGGATCATATAGAATCTAATCCTATGATTGCAAAGAGTTATATCAGTTATATAGATATGTGCAAGGAAAATCCAATGATGGATACTTTTGCAAGGAAATTAGATTTCATAGAAATTCAGGAATTACAAGATATCATTGTTAAGATTATCGATAAAATTAATTCTGAAATACAAAAAATTGAATTAGAAAAATTAGAAATATTAGGTGGATTATATATAGAAAATGATTTTGGAGTGACTAAGCAACAAGTCATTAACCATGCACATATGACCAATCAAAAAACTAACGGTCACCTAATAGAACAAAATGAAGATAATAAATGGTGGAGTCCTAATCATTGGATAAAACATAAAAGTAAAAAAGAAGAACATGAAAATAATGTGTCCACTTTTGAGGAAAGAAAAAGCGAGCTGGAAAAATTATTTATAAAGTATGGTATTGCAATAAATGAAGTTATAGTTTTAATAAAAGAAATGAAACCAATGATGAGAGAAGACATGTATCAATCATTATGTGAAAGATTCGTTCTAGAATTCGATATTAGCAAGGATTTAGAAGATATAAAAGATGCTACAGATAAATTAGAGATATTCCATGGATTAAAAAATAGGGTTGACAGTTTATCCGAGATTGAAGTAATAATACTGGATCATGGGATTAATAAAGCCCGAGATGGTGTAGAGCTTAATGAAGTATTAGCAAACATTATTCCGTTTACGACACTACTACATATTAACGAGATTGAAAAAACAAAAGAATACAACGATTTTTACCTTCACTTTTCTATGTACCAAGATACTATACAAGAAATTGATAATCTAATGAAGGAGAAGAACAGTCTCACAGCAGACCTAATAAAAAGCAAATGGAATGATAAATTACAAGTATTTGTTGATACTCCACTCTTTAAAGAATTTAAAAGACAAGCTGAGAAAAAACGTAAAACATGGCCTATCAGAAAATATGTCATTGAATTTAGTGAGCTTCTATTGACTGTTTTTCCATGTTGGCTTCTTAGTCCAGAAACTGTATCTGATATATTACCGCTAAAAGAAGGTATGTTCGATATGATAATATTTGATGAAGCCTCTCAAATGTATGTTGAGAATGCAATACCAACTATATATAGAGGTAAACAAGTAGTTGTAACTGGAGATGATAAACAGTTAAAACCAAGTTCAACATTCATGGCAAGATATGATGATTTTGATGAAGAACTAACTACTATAGAAACTGCAGCAGCTTTTGAAGAAGAAAGCCTTCTTGATCTAGCTAAGATTAACTATCCATCAGTACACCTTAACTATCACTATCGTTCCAGATATGAGGAATTGATAAACTTCTCCAACTATGCTTTTTATGGTGGTAATCTTAATATATCCCCTAACATAGTTAATATAAGAGGTAATAAGCCGTCTCCTATAGAAAGAATAAAAGTTGATGGTAAATGGATAGATAGAAAAAATAATGCAGAAGCAAGTAAAGTAGTAGATTTAGTAGATTCTATATTGAAAAACAGTAAAAACGATGAGACTATAGGGATTATCACATTTAACATAAAACAAAAGGATTTGATCAGCGATTTATTAGATGCTAGAGGGAACTATGATAAAGAGTTCAAAAAGTTATATAACCATGAAAAGATTCGTAAAAATGGAAATGAAGATGTTAGTATATTTGTTAAAAACATAGAAAATGTCCAAGGTGACGAAAGAGATATAATTATATTTTCAATTGGTTATGCCCCTAATGAATCAGGCAAGGTATCAGTCAATTTCGGATCATTAACTCAAGATGGTGGCGAAAATAGGTTGAATGTTGCAATAAGCCGCGCTAAGGAAAAGATATATGTAATAACTTCCATAGAACCAGAAGAACTGAAGGTAGAAGGAACTAAAAATATTGGAGCTAAATTATTTAAAAATTATCTTCAATATGTTAGAGAAGTATCTTCCAAAGAAAATGCTGAAGCAGAGAATGTACTTAGAGAGTTAGTATTCACAAAAGATAAAGGTAAAGCTAAAGATGACATTGACGATATTGCATCTAGATTATATGTTGAGTTAAAAGAAAAAGATTACTATGTAGAGAAGAATGTAGGAGTTTCGGATTATAAAATTGATTTAGCTGTGTATGACAAAGATAGTTCTAGATATTTATTAGGAATTGAATGTGATGGTAATTCTTATTATGACCAATTTTCAACAAGAGAAAGAGATATCCATAGAAAAAGATTCCTTGAATCAAGAGGTTGGAATCTTTATAGAATATGGAGTTTAGATTGGTGGAAAAATCCCGAGCAGGTTGTAAATAACATTATTGATAGAATCAATATTGCTAGAGATAAGTTCCAAGATAATAAAAATGATGAACAAGTCATTTTAGAAAATGATAAAGGAAAGATTGAAGATATTGATACACAAGCTAATATTCATCCGGAACAGTCGGTATGGTTTGGGGATAGAGTATATGTACAAGACAATATGTCTAAGGAAGTATTTGAAATAGACATAGAATCCAATCCGTATAATAAAAATAGTATGAATGATTTCAGCAAAGATTTATTACAGAGAGGGATAGAAGAAAGATTTGTTTATCAAGATTTTGAATATATGATTGTAGGAATAGATAAGAAAACCAAGTAATAACAGGAGGGTTAAAGATGAATAATAATTTACGTAAAAGTTTTGAGAAATGTATGCCAAAAGACTATGAAGAATTATTGTTAGTAATTAATGATGCATTCAATAAAAAAGAAGACAATTGGTTTGTGAAATATTTACCTCATATTTTCCCAGATGTAGATAATGCCACTAAAATAGAAATTGCCAATACAAGAATTCTTAAGGTTAACGATAAGATAGTTGGCTGTATAGGAATTTATCCTCTAGAGTTAGAGTCTGTGTATCGGGGAAGCAAAATAAATCTAACTGTTGGTGGAATAGGAACGGTATGTATACTAAAAGAATATAGGAACAAAGGCTTAATGTCTTATATGTTAAAAGAAATTATCAAGATGATGTATGATGAAGGTTATGATATATCATGGTTAACAGGTAATAGGCAACGCTATAAAAATTACGGATGGGATTATAGCGGCAGAACCTGTAAATTTTCTTTAGATTATAGACAATCTGTTAAACTAGTTAAGAATACTGGTAAGAATACTGGTAAGAATATTAGAGTGGCAACTGTTGAGGATATACCTATGTTAAGTTCACTATATAATGATTATGATAGCAAAGTATCAAGAAATACAGATAATTGGAAGATAAACTTAACAAGAAAGAATATTGCTATTAAATGTTGTAATGATGATGATGGTAAAGGATACATGGTATATGAGAAGGATAATCAGGGTTATATATTAGAGATACAAGGAGACAATGAACATATTCAGAGTTTGTTGATTAATCATATGTTAGAATATGAACTTCAAGATATTACAGTTGTTCATCCATATGAAAATAGTAAAGTTCTAAGTTGTCTGAATAGATTAGCAAGTAATTTATCAATCAATCATTGTGACCAGATGAAAATAATCAATACTGAAAAAGTATGGGATAAATTATATCCTATGATAAAAGCACAATGTGATGAAGATAATATTGATATATCTAATTATGAAGAAGACGATAAGAAAAAGGTTCTAGATAAAGTTTTTGCATTTGATCACTTTGACAGAAAAGATGAGGATGTTATAAGGTTAGAACCAATCAATTGGTGGATGTCAGGTATTGATAAAGTGTAGGATATAAGAGCTGCTCATAGATATGAGTAGCTCTTATAATATAATTATGGTCATATTTGAAAAACTAACTTAGGGTTAAAATAATATTCACATTTTTAGATTTTTCTTTTGGTGTTAATTTGAGTATAAATGCTGGAACTATTTTATTGAAATGATCAACAAATGAAGTTTCTATAATTTCAGTATCAATATTATAAAAGTCAAATTCCATATGAGATATTAAGTTGCCATTAGTAAAAACAACACAATCATCAATTACTTCTATTGGAGAGAGAGAAATAAAATTTTCAGTAACAATGCCCTTTTCATCAAATTCAAATGTATCAGTTATAGTTATTGAAGGAGATATACTTTTGATAACCTTAATACTACGAGTAAATAATCTCAAAGTAGGGTCATTATAACAGTCTTGGAGCTCTAAAGAATATTCGTCAACTTCATCCGTTATCAAAGATTTATTATTCTTAGCTTTGTAGTGTTCACCGAATTCTTGTAAATTACCATTAATGATAGGTATATTATGGCTACTGGAATTAGTACAAAAATTGTTGTATCGGTTAGTACTAAAATAATTGTCATCGTATAATCCTGCACCCACATCACATAAAATAGGTTTATTATTTTTGTAATAGATGAAGGAACCGACATCATTATGATTGTGAGATTCTCCATTATTACCACCCTTTGCAACAATACTGATGCTAGTGTTTTTACTTATAAACCAATTAGAGTCTTCTAAGTATTCAGATACAGTTTTTTCTAATCCAAAAGTAGTATCTGTACTAATCCATAAAAAATCTCTTAAGCTTAAACAAAACCTATAACAATGATCATCATAAATCTTTTTTGCATATTTAATATCTGGTAGTTTAACCTCTTTATACTTTCCTTGCAAAAAAGAAGTTAAACCTATGCGATAAGTATCAGTAGGTATGCCATCAGCAAAACTTATTACGTGATTGTCACAAATATAACATAGTTGTTGGCTTAGTGCGATACTCTTGACTTTATCATTAGCAAAAAGGTCAAGATTCCCTTTGGTTTTTTGATGTAATAAATCAGCAAAAACCACAAAAAAACCAAAACCATAAGTCCAATAAGATAGACCCTCCGTACAAATTCCATCATCACCAAAAGACTTTAAGTATACGTCAATACAGGATAAAGATCTATGTAGTATATTAGCAAGTTTATATTTATCCTTAATTAAATACATAGCTATAGAACCAATGGAACCCCCGCAAACAGAGCTCCAGTTATTGGACATTATTTCAAATCGATAAAAGTTATCAGGATTCATGAAAGGTTCTATAATACGTCTATTTACTTCACTTTCAACTGTTGCAATAAGTTCAGGGGATAGATTACTTCTATTTATTTGTAAGGTTTCGCATAAGGCAAGTCCAGTTTCGCATGCAAACAAATCAATATGACAAGAACGCATATGAAAATCAATTATGTGATTTTTCGCATCCAGAAAATGAGCAGGTAAACACCAAGTATATTCGCTACAGATACTCCACAGTATATTTTCTAGATTTGTAATATAGACATTATCATCTGGGTATAAAAAAGATAATAATGAAAATGTCATAAGATTACCACGCCTACGGAAATACTCTTTTTCATAAATAGCTCTATCACCAGTATCATTGAATAATCGGTACTTACTATATGAAATGTGTGATTCTGTCTCTAGGTGGTAGTTTTTTGCATTATTCTTCAATGAGTCTATTTGTTTAGTAATAAATGAATTGTCATGAATCATTTCTTTAATATAATCTGTTTCTAGCAAATTGATGTTATCTTCTAATGCGAGTAAAATTTCTCTTTTGTTATACATTACGATCTCCTTTGGATTTTTGTAGATATTCTTTGGGGGTAACTCCTTTATATTTTCTAAAGATTTTAGTAAAATAATAGGCATTATCAAATCCTAGCATATAGGCTATTTCGTATATCAAGTATTTTTTTTCATTTAATAGATTACAGGCTTTTTCAATTTTTAATTGATTGATATAATCTACGAAATTACGATTGCATTCCTTTTTGAAAAGACAAGATAAGTAACTTGGTGTAATGCTCAAGTAATTTGCTACAGAATTCAAGGTTAGTTTGGTATCTATATGATCATATATAAATTCTTTAGCACTGTTGATTAAATTATTGCTTTTTGAAGTAACTAATAAGTTGTAATTACAAACTGTGGTATTTAATTGTTTAATCCATATGATAACGTCTTCAAATGTGCCAAGAGACATTAGCTTATTGATAGTATCAGCACTGTTGCTAAAGCTTTCATTAAAAGCTTTTTGGTTATCGAGGGATTGTAAAGTCACAATAGTATAGTTATATATTCTAATACAACAATTTATAGCATTTTGTTTCTTTGGTTTTGAAGAAATTAATAGCCCTATAAGTTTTTCAAATACATTATTGATATTTTCTGTATTATGTTTAGTTAATGCTTTACTTAGGTCGTTAATGATATTAGATAGGTCAAAACTGTCATTGTAGAGTTCTTGATTTATTTCATCATAAAAGACAATATTCGTATTATTATAATAATAGAAATTATTTATTTGCTTTAATTGTTCAATACATAAGTAAATGTCTTTACTGGTATCAAAAACTTGGGTTATAGCAATATCGATGGATGTTTCTAGAATGGTTTT
Source organism: Vallitalea sediminicola (assembly GCF_054408565.1). NCBI lineage: Bacteria > Bacillati > Bacillota > Clostridia > Lachnospirales > Vallitaleaceae > Vallitalea > Vallitalea sediminicola. Next base: position 98,440 of record NZ_BTPT01000017.1, on the reverse strand, counting down.
TGAAGTTGTTAATATCTTTCTATACAAATGTCTTATATATTCTTTATCAATATTTGGTTGATTTGAAATAAACACAAGTACAGAACTACTATCATAATCTAATATTATGTAATGTTCAAAGAAATTTTTGCAAATTTTATTAATAATATCTTTTTCACACTCAGTTATTTTTTTCTTATCTTCTGCTGAAAATAAGTTGATGTTAATAATATCAGGATTATTGATATAAATTTGCATAATTGAGTATGATTCAAAAATACCTGTTGATTCACATATCTTGAATTGTTCATCTAGCTGATAAACATCATTAGCGGTGCTATTTATAATACGTAATAAACTGTTTTTCACCATTTCTTTTTCATTTCTATTAATGTAACTCTCAACAAAATCAATTTTATTTATTTTTTTTCTTTTATTTAATTCATTTTTTGCATTTTCAATAGATTGAGTAAAAAGTTTTGGTTGTAAATTAGTTTTTAGTATATAATCAACAGCTTTATGTTTAAGTGCCTGTTGAGCAAGGTGAAAATCCTGATGATTTGTAAGCATTATAAAAACTATGTTTTGATTAAATTCATTTGATTGCTTCAGAACCTCCAATCCGTCAAAAACTGGAAGATTTATATCGCAGATTACAATATCAGGGGATTGTTCTTTTATAATCTTTAATGCTTCTTGACCATTGCTTGCGGTATCTATTATTTCGCAGCCAATAGTTTCCCAATTTATTATGAATTTTAACCCTGATAAAATAATAAGTTCATCATCTACAAGTAATACTTTATAAATCAATTTTTTATCCATATGACTACTCCTCCATTGGTATTTTAATTGTTATAGTTGTATACTTAGAAAATTCACTTTTTATACTTAATCCGTACTGGTCTCCATAGATCAATTTGAGTCGTAGATTGACATTGTAATAACCAATTCCATTAATTGAGCTTTTACTGGTTTCTTTTGTCTTGCTTGTAAGTTTACGTATGTCATCATCAGTCATACCAATACCATTATCTGTTACAGTAATAAATAAACAATTATCTGTTATATGACTATCCAATGTGATTGTTCCCAATTTACCTTTAGGTTCAATGCCGTGGAAGATCGCATTTTCTACTAAAGGTTGTAATGTCATTTTAACTATTTTTTTATTATATAGACATATATCTATATTATTTACAAACTCGAAGCTTTCCATATACCTTATGGATTGAATGGTTAGGTAGTCATCTAATAGTCGTAATTCTTCTCCTAAAGTGACTTTGTCAGAAAAAGATTGGGCCATATTTTTTAATAAATTAGTAAGGGCATCAACCAGTCTACATATACCTGTGTTTTTTTGTAAAGTTGCCATCCAATGAATGGAATTTAATGTATTGTATAGAAAATGTGGATTAACTTGAGACTGTAACATAGCAATTTCAAAGTTTTTCTTCTCATTTGTTATTTCGATAGAATGCTCTAATAATTCTTCCATATCTCCAGCCATCTCATTTATGACGTGACCAATTTCGCCAATTTCACCATGAAGATTTTCAGTCTCATCATCATAAGAAAAATCTTTTGAAGAAATCTTCTTAATACGGGTTTTTAGAAGTTTAATAGGTCTTGTGATAATATTTGATGCACCTATAAATATAAGAAATCCAGCAACTAAGGATATACCTACTGTTATAAAAAAGACAGATAACATATTTCTTGTTTCTATATTTATATTCATAAGTTTTTCTACGGTATATATCTTCCAATTATATTTATCTACAGTATAGTTTTTAATTATATAGTTGTTGAAATTATTGCTTTTAGCTTCTATAATGCTATGATAATCTATATTGTAATTATTATCTGAGTGAATAATGTCATTATTTTTAGTTGCAACGAATAAACTTGTATACGATCTATAAGAATCTAAAACATCATTAATTATACCTAAATCAATTTCCATATAAAGCCAACCATTAATATATCTATTACTTAAACTATAAATGGGTTTTAAAATTGGCATACACAATTTTCCAGAAGATACTACAGGTTCGGAAATGATTTGATAGAGCTGATTGGGATCTTCTAGTATCAAGTTGAAATTATCACTAGTTATTACGTTCATAAAGTCATCTAGATATCCATTTTCTTTACCCTTGGATTCTATTATCATACCATCCTCGTTGAAAATCATAGCCTTCTTAACATATTGATTAACAATAGATGAACCAATATAGTTGGTTAAGATATTTTGTGCTTCAATACCGCTTGATTTTAAAAATGAAGTATCTAGAATTTCATATCCTATGATATTTTGTATTGATTCATTATTTGCTATGAGTAACGTTAAATCATTTAGGTTTGATAATCTAATATCTATTTGTGAAGATAAATTACTAACATTCATATTATTTATAGTATCCACTTTACGAGATAATATTTTATTGAAATATTGATATACATATATATTGGAGAGAGTTCCTATTATAAGAAGGCTAAAGGTTGAGTATAATACTATTTTAGATTTTATACTTTTGGTATTTATGTTCAACATAAGTGTAGATACACCCTTTCAATTAGTTGATTTGCATATAAATTATACTATTTAAATATTAGTATTTCAACTATAATAATAATTATCTAAAAATATTATTATAAAATTAAAATAGTAGTAGTATATTTTCACAGATTAAAAAAATTAACTACTTCATCACGAAATTGTAAGTTCACTAAAAAGATTTAATTTAGTATAGTAATATTACACATATCAAATGTGCTAAAAAGAATTCAAAGAAAAATGGAGGGTTTTAATATGCAAAAAAAATTCATGGTACTATTATTATCTATGATATTGGTTGTGACAATGTTTTCCGGTTGTTCAAAAGAAAAAACTAAAGATAAGGTTGATGATTCAAACCAAAGTAGTCAGACAGATAAGTCAAAAGATACACAAAAAGATATAACACTAAAAGTTGCAGTCTGGGATAATAGTACAACAGAGGTGGGTAATGACCTTGCTGCAAAATTCACAGAAAAATATCCAAATATTAAAGTGGAATATATTGATGTCTCTTCAACAGAATATACGAATAAACTTTCAATCATGTTAAATGGTGGTTCTGATTTAGATGCATTTTATATTAAAGATGCAGATACAACACTTTCAATGTATAAAAAAGGTCAACTACATGATTTGAATTCATATATCAAGGAAAGCAAAGTAGAGCTTGATAAATATAACGGTTTAGCAGAGAATTTCCAATTTGATGGTGGTACTTATGGATTACCATATAGAACAGATTATTATATTCTCTATTATAATAAAGATGTATTTGACACAGCTTCAGAACCATATCCAACTAATGATATGACTTGGGATCAATATGCAGAAGTTGCAGCAAAAATTACATCTGGAGAAGGCGCTAACAAGATATATGGTGCTTTAACTCATACATGGAATGGTTGTGTACAAAACTGGGCAGTACAAGATGGTAAAAATACAATTGTTTCTGATGATTATGCATTCATGAAACCATATTATGAAAGAGCTTTAAAAATGCAAAATGATGATAAATCAGCAATGGATTTTGCAACTCTTAAAACATCTAATATACATTATTCAGGACCATTTCTTAATGGACAAGTTGGTATGATGCCAATGGGTTCATGGTTTATGAATACAATAATTCTCAAAAAAGCTCAAGGTGAAAGTGATATTAACTGGGGTATTGCTACACTTCCACACGCACAAAGTATCGAGCAAGGATATACAGTTGGTGCAACAACTCCTATTGCTATGAATGCAGCTGGTAAGAATAAAGATGCAGCTTGGAAATTCATAGAATTCGTTACAAATGAGCAAGCGGCAGCATATGTTTCAACTAAGGGTGTTTTACCTTCAATATTGACTGAGGAAGCTTTAGTTAATGTATCTAATGCAGAAGGAATGCCAGAAGGTGTTGCAGAAGCATTGGCAGTTAAAAATATTGAACTAGATAGACCAATTGCTGAACATGTATTAGAGATAAATAAAATCCTTGGTGAAGAACATGGACTTATTATGTTTGGAGAATTGAGTATTGACGAAGGACTTTTAGAAATGAAAGAACGTGTTTCAGAAATTATTAAGAAATAATAAAATGGTTAAAAATTAACATAAATAAATATTCATTTGTAAAAAGGTATTTTATTAATTAAAGTACCTTTTTATAGGTGATTATGACTTGAAGGAGGCAAATGTATGAAAGCAAAAAAGGGTTTGAGTTTAAATACTAGAAACACCTTTGTGGGTTTATCATTCATATTACCTAATTTTATTGGGTTTTGTATATTTATAATGATTCCTGTGCTTTTTTCTTTTGGATTAAGCTTTATGGAATGGGATGGATTCTCACCATTGAAATTTGTGGGACTTAAAAATTTTATCGATCTTGCAAGTGATTCGACTTTTAAAATATCATTTGTAAATACAATCTATTTTGCATTATTGACTGTACCAACAACAGCAGTAATATCACTTGGATTAGCTGTTTTATTAAATAAAAAAATAAAAGGTTTGAATTTTTTTAGATCTTCAATCTTTTTTCCTTATGTAGCATCTATTGTTGCGGTAGCTGTCGTATGGAATATGTTGTTCCAAAAAGATTTTGGCCCTATAAATGAGTTTTTAAGGTTTATAGGTATCGCTAATCCTCCAGGTTGGACAGCATCGTTAGATTGGGCTATGCCTGCGGTTATTATTGTGAGCATATGGAAAGGTATGGGCTATTATATGATTATATATTTAGCAGCTCTACAAGGTATACCAAACTCACTATATGAAGCTGCAAAGATTGATGGAGCCTCAAGTTGGCAGAGGTTTAGATATATAACACTTCCAATGTTAACACCAGCTACATTTTTCGTAATAATGATGTTAACAATAAATTGTTTTAAAGTATTTGACCTAGTATATATTATGACAGAAGGTGGACCAGGCAGAAGTACCACTTTACTTGTAAATTATATTTATGACAAAGCTTTTTTAGCTTGGGATTATGGCTCAGCTAGTGCAATTTCAATTGTACTATTCATTATGGTAGCTACTATTACTATTATACAATTTAGGGCTGAAAAAAAATGGGTAAGTTATATGTAAGGAAAGGTGTCTGACTATGAATAAAATGAACAAATTTGCTAAAATTATTTTATATGTTGCGATTATTATCATATGTATATTAACACTACTTCCTCTAATATGGATGCTATCAGCATCGTTAAAATTAGATAAAGATGTATTTAGTATACCTATTCAATGGATTCCTAATAATCCTCAATGGAAAAACTATGTAACCATCTGGACTAAGATACCATTTGGATTATTTGTATTGAATACCACAAAATTAACTATAATAATAACAGTGATTCAGTTGTTTACAAGTTCTTTTGCCGCATATGGTTTTTCAAAGTGTGAGTTCAAAGGAAGAAATGTATTATTCTTATTTTATATAGCTACTATAGCTATTCCATGGCAAGTATATATGTTGCCACAATATACAATGATGAATAAATTTGGACTTATTGACACTCATACAAGTATTATTTTGCTACAATCCTTTACTGCATTTGGTGTGTTTTTAATACGTCAATTTTATTTAAGTATTCCAAATGAGCTTTTGGAAGCAGGAAGAATTGATGGAATGAGTGAATATGGAATTTATTTTAGAATTATATTACCTCTTTCAAAACCAGCATTATCTACGTTAACAATATTTAGTTTTGTAGGTGTTTGGAATGACTTCATGGGACCTATGATTTATTTTAATTCTGAATCAAATAAAACCATTCAATTAGGAATAAGGATGTTTATTTCTCAATATTCTGCGGACTATGGGCTTATTATGGCAGCATCTGTAGTATCCCTAATACCCGTTTTTATTATTTTTATCGCTTTCCAAAGATTTTTTGTAGAAGGTGTTGCAGCTTCAGGATTAAAAGGATAGTGAGAAAGGATATATGCTATGATAGATTTATTGGATTATGAAAAAGTTACAGATTGTGAAGTGAAAAAAGCTATAGAAAATGCTATCAATCAAGTAGAAAGTTGTTTGCCAGAATTTACATATAAGTTTAAGGTGGATGCGAGCATAGATAATTTCTATAGACCACAAGATAATATAAGTTGGACATCAGGGTTTTGGACTGGTGAAATATGGCTAGCATTTGAGCATACGAATAATAAAAAATTCAAAAATTCTGCTGAAATTCAAGTTGAGAACTTTCTTGATCGTATTGAAAATAGGATAGACATAGATAATCATGATATGGGTTTCTTATATAGTCTTTCTTGTGTAGCTGCCTATAAACTCACAAAAAGTGAAAATGGTAAAAAAGCAGCACTTCTTGCAGCTAATAATTTAATTTCCAGATATCAACCAGTGGGCGAGTTTATACAAGCGTGGGGAGAACTTGGTGCAGAAGATAATTACCGTTTAATAATTGATTGTCTTTTGAACTTACCATTACTATACTGGTCAACTGAAGTAACCGGAGATAATATATATGCTGATATAGCAAAGAAACATATTAAAACATCTCTGAAGAATATAATGCGTGATGATAAGTCAACTTATCATACATACTTTTTTGATACAAAAACAGGAGAACCAATAAAAGGAGTTACAAGACAAGGGAATAGAGATGGATCTGCTTGGTCAAGAGGACAAGCTTGGGGTATTTATGGTGTAGCACTCAGTTATAAATATACTAAGAACAATGACTATATCATGATTTTCAAGGAAATTGCAAATTATTTTATTGAAAACTTACCAAAAGATTTAGTACCTTATTGGGACTTTGATTTCACAGATGGAAGTGATGAGCCACGTGATAGTTCTGCAGCAGCAATAGCTGTATGTGGCATGCTTGAAATGTCTAAATATCTAAATAAACCTGAAAGAGAATATTATAAAGATGTTGCTTTGAAAATATTAAAATCTCTTATAGACGATTACAGTGTAAAAGATACGAAACTATCAAATGGTCAGCTTTTACATGGTGTATATGCTAGAAAATCACCTAATAATCCTTGTAATAATGTAGGAGTTGATGAATGTAATACTTGGGGAGACTATTTTTATTTTGAAGCACTTACTAGACTTGTAAAAGATTGGGAGCTTTATTGGTAAGATTTTATATAAATATAATGGAGGAATTTTTTATGAATAGGAATGAATGTAATATAGGAGAGCATTTTGAACCCATTCCTCTAAAAGGTGGCTTTTCTATGGATGGCTATTGGGTGTGGTGTGGTTCGGTAATACTCGGAGAAGACGGAAATTATCATATGTTTGCGTCCCGGTGGAAAAAAACACTTCCCATGCATCCAGGTTGGGGTGTTGCCAGTGAAATTGTACGAGCAGTTTCCAAAACACCTGAAGGACCATATATTTTTCAAGAAGTAGTGTTAACCGCTCGTGGGGCAGAGTATTGGGATGGTAGAAGTGTTCACAATCCACATATAACAAAATATAAAGATGAGTATATACTATTTTACATGGGTACAACATATCCTTTTGACGATGTTCATCCTAATGAGAATTTTGATGTGCATAATTATCGATTCATCTCTGCTAGAGCGAATAAAAGGATTGGAATAGCTACATCTAAGAGCGTCGTTGGTCCTTGGGAAAGACTTGATCATCCTATTTTGGATACTCGACCAGATAAATTTGATAATCATCTTGTTTCTAATCCAGCACCTTGCATAAATGAAGACGGTTCTTGTCTTTTGGTCTATAAGGCAAGAAGTTATAAAAAACCACCTTATGATAATGGAGAATTACATGACCTAATGGCTCTAGGCGTTGCTTATGCACCTCACTATAAAGGACCTTATACTCATTTAACAGATAAACCTTTGTTTAATGAAAAGGAGCATAATATCGAAGATCCGTTTATTTGGAAAAATGATAATGGATATAGTTTGATTGCAAAAGATATGTATGGTAATATATGTGGAGAAATTGGAGGAGGGGTTTTTGCTAGTTCAACAGATGGAGTAAACTGGGATTTGAAAATAGGACATAAAGCATTTCCAAGGAATCTTAGATGGGAAGATGGTGTTACTCGTCTCATGGGTAATATGGATAGACCGTTTCTATTATTTGACGGTGATGAAGCAACCCATCTATTTATCGCTACTTCAGATGGCACAGATTCATTTATGAATGCAAAAAACACTTGTAATCTAGCAATATCACTAAAATAGAAGAGGTATTAAAATGTTATCACAGAATATAGAATTAACTAATTATCTAAAGCGAACTAATATTGAATTTAAAAAAATTGCTCACTATTGCTCAGAAAACTACCTAGAAGAAATAAATGAAGTTATTGAAGCGGCTAATAATATCTGTAATCAAAAATTCATATTCAATCTCAACTGGGATATGGAACAAACTCACAAAATCGTGCACTTTGAAAATGAAATAGACTGGGAGTATTATCCTGAAAATGATTCGGAATGGACGTATGCGCTTAATCGTCATAGATACTGGATTTGTTTAGGTCAGGCATATCAATTAACAGGGGATGAGAAATATGCTAAGACATTTACATATCAATTGCAACATTGGATTGATAATGTAAAATTTAATGATAGTACCAAAAACACAACATGGCGATCTATAGAAGCTGGACTTCGTTGTGAATATTGGTTGAAATCTTTTAATTATTTTAAAGATAGTAGATATATTACACCTGATGTCATAACTAAATTTGTAAATAGTTTAAATGAACATGGGAATTATTTATTATCAAAAGATGTACCCTTCAGTAAAATAAGTAACTGGGGAGTATTAGAAAATCATGGGCTTTTTGAAGTTGGTATTGCACTAGGAAATGAAGATTACATCAAAACTGCAAAACAAAGATTAGAAGAAGAGATATCCATTCAAATCATGGATGATGGTGTTCATTGGGAAAAATCACCTATGTACCACAATGAAGTTTTGCATTGTTTTTTAGATGTTATTCATATAGGGAAAGAAAATAATGTGTTTTTTTCAGATAAATTCATAAAAAGAGTTAAGCAGATGGCACTAGTAAATATAATATGGAAAAAACCTAATCATAAAGAATTTATGCAAGGTGACAGTGATGATTTTGACCTTAGAGATATTATTACAATCAGTGGCTATATCTTTAATGATAGTATTTTGAAATTCGCTGGTTATTCTAAGCTTGATTTTAATAGTATATGGGAATTAGGATATGATGCCATAGAAAAATATAATCAAATAGAAGCTAAAGAACTAGATTATACATCTTATTTTCTTGAAAGTAGTGGAAACTATTATCTTCGTTCAAGTTGGGAAGAGGATGGTAACTTGCTGCACTTTTCTTGTGGAAGTGTTGGAGGAGGTCATGGACACTGTGAAAAACTTCATATTGATTTAATTGCTAATGGAGAAGATATCTTAATTGATAGTGGGCGATATACTTATGTTGATAATCCTATTCGACATGAACTTAAGGGAGCTACTGGACATAATACAATAATTGTAGATAATATGGATTTCATGAAAATGACTAATTCATGGGGATTTAGTAAATTGGCTACACCAGTAAAACAACCAGGTTATATCTCTGATAAATATGATTTTATTCAAGGTGCCCATATTGGTTATTTAGAGCAGGGAGTATATGTAAATCGTAAAATAATTTTTATTAAACCAGATATATACATCATTTCAGATGAAATGTATACAAGTGGAGAACACCAATACAATGAATATTTTCACTTTAATAACGAAGGAAAAATTGAAGTGAAGGAAAATTATAATAAGATTTCGTATAAAAGCAAGAAATCAAATGTTTTTATTCAGTTTGTGGACAATATTAACATGGAGAAAATAAGCACTAAAATATCAAAGGTGTATAATAAAATAGAGTCTAACACTACAGTAAAAACTAGTTTTTCGGATAATAATTGTCATAGGACTTTTGTAATTGATATCAATGATGAATCTATCGTGTCAAAAGCCGCTATTCAGAAATTAGATGTTAAATCAGTTGGGGAAATTATAGGACATGATCCTAAAAGTGTAGAAGCAATAAAAATTTCTAAAAATAATAAAGAATATATTGTTTTTATTGCTCATGAGGAAACTTCTTCTAATATTAATTTATTCAAAGCAGAAGAACATAGTTTTTTTGGGAGCGTAGTAGTAATAGAAACAACAGAAGATATTAGTACAAAGACAGTACTTGCTTGGTAAGTTTGAATATAGTAATAAATGGTCTACCAACATGGGTAATAAAGCTATAGTTATCAGATTCCTTTGACAGCTGTAGCTTTAATAATACTTCTATATGAATGACTTCATTATATTATCCCATTTTAGTTATTCTTCTGTATCTTGTGAAATTTTCCTGAATTGAGAAGGATTTATCCCAACAAATTCTTTGAAAGCTTTACTGAAATACAATGCATTCCGAAATCCAACCATAGTTCCTATATCCGATATATTGAGATTGGATTCTGTAAGCATTTTTTTAGCATTTTCCATTCGAATCTTTAATATATATTTTTGTGGAGAATAACCAGAAACTTTTTTGAATTTTCTTATAAAATAATAGGGAGATAGATTACATTTATTAGCCAACTCTTCTATTGTATGTTGATGGTTGTAACTCTCATTCAAATAATTCATAATCTTATGTAATTCAGATTCACCGACATGGGTATTTCCATGACTGCTTTTTTCACATCTAGAGATAGTTGTCAACAACTCAACAAGATATCCGCTACATATTATGATATAAGATTTACTTCTAATCTGAAGTTCTTTTATTATATTTATAAATAGGTTATCAATAATTGGACAATCTTTGACATAATAGATTTTTTCACAAATAAGATTTAATTGCTGTAATACATTAATAACTCCATATCCGGTAAAACTAACCCAAAAAACTTCATGATATATTTTATCTGAATAATATATTTCATGTGATATTTCAGGATCTATAATAATTACTTGACCTTTATTGATTTTATATGGAGTCTGATTAATATTACAGGATAGAACACCTTTTTTAACATATATCAGATAATAATCTTTTCTTCCGTTAAATCTTCTCTGCCAAAAACTAGTATTATAAAACTTATCATTTCCACAACTGTTAACAATGAAATATTGATCATCGGATTTGTAACCTAATGGTTCTTGATTATTCTCGGAATAACCAGAATTACTAATCATCTAATCAACTCCCCGAATAGATACTGATTCAAAATAAGGTTCAACAGAATTTTGAAAGTTTATTAATGTTTTAGTGCTATGTGCATGAAAGCCTTGTTCTATTTGTTTATCACTTTCAACGTATTGTTGGATAAAAAATCGTTTACTACCATTCAACCATTCACCAATACTGATTATATCATCTATGGTATGGAATTCTTTTAAAACGGTAGTCCTGAATTCATAATCGATACCACAGGTTTTTATATATTCGATAGATTCTTCAATATCAGTTATATTGATTTTTCTGTCAACTGTAAGAGCATATTTAGCTTTGCTATTTTTTATATCCATAGCTATGTAATCTATTAAATCATTCTCGTAAGCTGATTTAATAATGCTAGGATTGCTACCATTGGTATCCAGTTTTATCTTTATTGGATGCTTTTTTATCTTTTGTAGAAAACTGATTAAGTCTGGTTGTAATGTTGGCTCTCCGCCACTTATACATATGTTATTAATTATACCGCATCGTTTTTTGATATGATCAAGTATACTCTGCTCAGTTATATTATCTAGGTTCTTATGTGAAGTAACTAAATCCCCATTATGACAATAGGGGCAATTAAAATTACATCCACCAGTAAATATAGTGGATGCAATATGACCAGGATAATCTAATAAAGTTGTTTTTGTAAACCCTTTTATATTCATAAATAAACTCCTAATCTTAAACTAAACCAAAGAGTCAATTACATCTTATTGTTAGTTGCTGCTATTTCATCTTTTGTCGATTTACTTACGTCTAAAGATGAATATATAGAATCTAAACTTGTAAGTAATTTATTGAGTTCGCTTTCGTTAAAGGAAGATTCAAATCTTTTGGTGAACTTAGCATAATCTTCTTCAAATTGATAAATCTTTTCTTTCGATTCTTCAATTTTTTCTTTAATGTGTTCAAGTTTATGTTTGGCATCTTCTTCAATCTGTACTGCTTCATTCCTAGCTTGTTCGACTACATTTTTTGCTGATACTTGTGCTTCAACTAGAGCTCTTGAAATAAATTGTTCTTTATCTTTGTAAGATGCTAATTCTTTTTCTAATAGTTGTATGTATTCTTGTACTTCTTTAGGGTCATAACCTTTTTTTACAGTGTTAAATGAAGTAGACATAATAACCTCCCTAGAATTAACCTTATTTTATGTTAAAATATTATATTAAAATGTTATATTAAATTATTGTTTTAATCGCACTGTTAATTTATAATAATGGTAGCATTATCTAAGGGAAAATGCAAGAAAATGTTTCAATAAATCAGGGTAGATAGGATATGTAGGTGAGCGTGTGCAAAATAGTGAAGATATTAAATATATGAATGTGGCACTTGAACAAGCGAAAAAGGCTTTTGATATAGATGAAGTACCTATAGGAGCTGTAATCGTGAAAGAAGATAAAATAATAGCAAAGGCTTTTAATAGAAGGAATACAGATAAAAATACTTTAGCCCATGCAGAGATACTAGCAATAGATGAAGCATCCAAAGCGGTTGGAGATTGGAGACTGGATGATTGTACAATGTATATTACATTAGAGCCATGTCCAATGTGTGCTGGAGCTATAGTTCAAGCTAGAATACCTAGAGTCGTAATTGCGGCTTATAACAAAAAAGCCGGATGTGCAGGGTCAATTATAAATCTATTGCAAGAAGAAAGATTCAATCATCAAGTTGACATAACTCCAGAAGTTTTGGAAGAGGAAAGTAGTAAACTATTAAAAGATTTTTTTAGACAATTAAGAAAAAAGAACAAATAGCAATAATGAGGCGAAGCCTTTTTGTTATATGACTACTTTTTACATCTAATGTATAAACCTGAATTTATAATAATATAGAAAGAAGGAATTAGAAATGAGTATTAATATTATACCAAAACCTAATCATATTATTTTAAAAGATGGGGTATTCAATCTTGATAAGTCTACTAAGATTAGCTTTGATGACAAGATCAAACCTGTTATAAGATTTCTAGAACAATATTTAAAGGAAGCTACGGAGCTAGAGTTTAATATTACTAATGAATCAGAAGGCAATAATATAATTAAGTTGAATCTCAATGATGATTCAGTACATCTAGGTAAGGAAGGTTATAGGCTTCATATTACCAATAGTAGAGTACAGCTTGATTCTATGACCCTTCAGGGTATGTTTTACGGATTGCAGACTCTTAGACAGATAATGAATGACAATCCTAAGAGATTGCCTTGTGTAGAAATTGAAGATAAACCTAGGTATGAATATAGGGGTTATATGCTTGATGTGTGTAGACATTTTTTTGATAAAAAAGTTGTTAAGAGAATGATTGATCTAGCAGCTCTCCATAAACTGAATATTTTTCATTGGCATTTGACAGAAGACCAAGGATTTAGAATGGAAATAAAAAAATATAAAAAATTAACTAAAATCGGATCTAATAGAAAAGAGACTATAGTAGCTGGTAAATCTGATAATACGCCTCATGGTGGTTATTATACAGCCAGTGATATAAAAGAAATAGTAGAGTATGCAAAAGAAAGGTATATAACAATTATTCCTGAATTTGATATGCCAGGTCATTTCATGGCAGCATTAGCATCTTATCCTAATCTAAGTTGTAGCGGCAAACAATTGGATGTGTGTACAAAATTTGGCGTCATCAAGGATATTGCATGTGTCGGCAAGGAAAGAACCTATGAATTTATATTTGATGTTCTAGAAGAAATGATAGAGCTATTTCCAGGAGAACTAATACATATTGGCGGTGATGAGGTTCCAAAAGAACAATGGAAAGAATGTCCTCACTGTCAAAACAAAATAAAAGAAGAAAATCTAAAGAATGAAGAAGAGATTCAAGGGTATTTTACTAATAGAATAGCTAAATTTCTAAAAGAAAAAAATAAAAGAGCTATAACATGGAATGATTCCCTAAAATCAGGTAATCTAGATGAATCAGTAGTTGTACAACACTGGTTAGATGGAGATAAACATGAAAATACTGTAAAAGCTATTAATGAGAACAGGAAAGTTATTATGTCTGATGTTCATCATGTTTATTTAGATTATCCATATGGACTTACTCCTTTAAAGAAAACATATGAGTTCAGCCCTGTTTTTGAAGGTATACAAAAAGATAAAGAACAAAATATATTAGGGGTAGAAGCACCTCTATGGACAGAATATGTTAAAGATTTGGATAGAATTGATTATCTAACATTTCCTAGATTATGTGCTTTATCAGAGATCGGGTGGACTGAAGAAAAGCTAAAAGATTATAATGATTTTGGTATGAGATTAAAATCTCTTAATGGATTATTAGATAAATTAGGTGTTAAATACGCAACTAAATCTCAAGCAGATATTAAAGGACTAAAAGCTAAAATTGAAGTTTATAAACACGCTAAGCAGGTGGATAATATAATAAGTGTAATACATCAACTTTTCATTAATAAGAAATAATAGACCAAACATAAGATTAAAATTTGATGAATTATATAATATTCCAGTTGACATATTAGTGAAAAACAGATATACTATTCGATACAATATAAAGTATAATAATTGCTTATTTGTTTATACTTATATTATAAAAAGTGAATTATCATATTAGGTTATTTTTGACTAGATATGAATAATATAAAGTTTCCGTGCAGCCGGGGAGTTAGCGGTGCCCTATACCTGCAATCCGCTATAGCAGGGGTGATGCCAATCGGAGGCATTTATTTTGTAAGGCAGCCCTTTAAAAGTGGCGATGATGATTGGGTCTTACGCAACAGGAATCTATGAACTGTGTCAGGTCTGGAAGGAAGCAGCACTAAGTAGAACCTCCTGTGTGCCGTAAGGTTGCCTGATTTGAGCTAACTATAAAGGTAACGCTTATGAATATTTGTCGATGTGCGGTGCACGGATTAATTATGTAATTTATGGGGCTGACTAGTAATTATTAGTGGCCTTTTTTGAATTGGTTTTTCTAGAAATTAAGTATAAGTAAGACAGAAAAGTGTTTTGCACTCAATATAGGTCACAAAAAACTTTTTATCCTGTTAATACAATACTGACTATTTTTATTATAATCTATAAAATTTTAGGAGAATCCTAAATTTGTGTATTTATTTAACAAGTGTGTTTTTTGTGATATAATTTAATATAGTGTGCATGTTAGAAAAAGTTTTTGATGAGAAATAATCTCTTAGATGTATAGAAGGAAGTGTAAGCATGTCATATATAGCTCTTTATAGAAAATGGCGTCCAAAAGGTTTTGAGGGCGTGATGGGACAAGAACATATAGTTAAGACATTGAGCAATCAGATAATGGCAGATAGAATAGCACATGCATATTTATTTTGCGGTACAAGGGGTACTGGTAAGACTTCTACTGCTAAAATATTTGCAAAGGCTGTCAATTGTGAGACACCTGTAGAGGGAAGCCCTTGTAATGAATGTTCAGTTTGTAAAACCATAAATGAGAATCGTAGTATGAATATCATTGAAATAGATGCGGCTTCTAATAATGGTGTAGATAATATTAGAGAGATTAGAGAAGAAGTTAGATATACACCTACAGAAGGTAAGTACAAGGTATATATCATTGATGAGGTTCATATGCTTTCGACAGGAGCATTCAATGCACTTTTAAAAACATTGGAAGAACCTCCGGAACATGTTATATTCATACTGGCAACAACAGAACCTCACAAAATTCCCGCAACGATTCTTTCAAGGTGTCAAAGATATGATTTTAAAAGAATATCCATAAAGACAATATCTGATACACTTAAGTTCTATATGAGCGAGGAACATATTGACATACAAGAAAAAGCAATTAGATATATAGCCAAAGTAGCAGATGGTTCTATGCGTGATGCCCTTAGTATATTAGATCAATGTATAGCTTTCTATCTAGGACAAGAGATTACTATAGAAAAAGTTTTAGAAGTTCTTGGAGCAGTGGATACTAAAATATTTATAGATATGATAGATGCTGTTAATACGAAAGATGCCAAGAAATGTATGGAATTAACAGAAACTGTAATAATGCAGGGAAGAGATATTAATCAATTTATTATGGATTTGATCAATCACTTGAGAAACATATTGGTACTAAAATCAGTAAAAGACGGTATTCAAATACTAGATATGGCTAGGGAAAATATAGAAGACATTAAGAGTCAGGCAGATAGAGTAACAGAGGATGAATTAATATACTATATAAAAGTATTCTCTGAACTAGAAGTCAAAATTAAATATTCATCTAGAAAAAGAATTCTATTAGAAGTTGAACTCATGAAGTTATGTCAACCTTCCATGGATAATTCAGCAATGGGTTTACTAGAGCGTATTAAGGACCTAGAAGAAAAATTGGAAAAAGGTGTCCAAATTGTACAAACACAAAGTGCAGTAACTTCCAAGGAGCCAGAAAAAAAAATGATGCCTAAGATGAAACCTTTATCCAAGGCTGTTCCGGAAGATATTAAAAAGGTCATTGAGAATTGGGATAAATTTGTGGAACATTTCAGTGGTATTGGAAAAGCACTTATAGTTGATGCAAAGCCTACATTTATGGATGATGGGTTATTATACATTGTTTGTAAAGATGATGTAGGTAAGAACTACTTGTCCCAAGAGGAGATTAAGAGTAAAATAAACGGTGAGTTGCAGACTATAGGTGGTAAGCAATTCGATCTTAAGATTATAGATGCAGATGAATATAAGATGTTAAGTGGTGGTAATTCAACAGTTAATACGGATAAAGTAGAAAATAATTATGGGGAAATTGCAGCAAAGGTTAATTTGGATGTTGAAATTTTATAGAAACAATAAATAAATGCTTATGATAAAGAAGGCTATCTCACTTGAAATTTTAACAGTGATCTAGCCTTTTATTAAAGGAGTGGTAGAGTGATGGAATTAAAGAATATAATGGAATCTATTAATACGTTGGATGAAAAAGCTCTCATTGAAGCCCAAATAAGGGTTAATAGCTTGGCAAAACCTTTAGGAAGTTTAGGAAGACTTGAAGACATTGCTGTACAAATAGCAGGTATCACAGGAGAAATAAATAATATAATTAAAAAGAAATGTACAATTGTTATGTCAGCAGATAACGGTATTATTGAAGAAGGTGTGAGTTCAACCCCTCAGAATGTGACAGCTATGCAAACCATAAACATGTTAGATGGATTAACTGGAATCAGTGTGTTGAGTAAACAAGCTGGTGCAAAAATTAGAGTCATTGATATAGGAATAAAAGCAGATTTAGAGCATCCAAGACTCATTAACAAAAAAATAATGTATGGGACACATAATTTTGCAAAAGGTTCGGCAATGAGTAGAGAACAAGCAATTGAAGCTATTAATATTGGTATTGAATCAGTGAAGCAGTTAGTAGATCAAGGCTACAACCTGTTAGGTACGGGGGAAATGGGGATAGGCAATACCAGTACAAGCAGTGCTATTCTCATGACACTTACAGGATGCGATGAGGATATAGCTGTAGGTAAAGGTGGTGGTTTAACCGATGAGGCATTAGAAAATAAAAAAAGAGTTATTCGTAAAGCCATTGACTTTCATAAGCCAAATCCAAATGATCCTATAGATGTATTAACAAAAGTTGGTGGTTTAGATATAGCGGGCCTTGTAGGCTGTTATATTGGAGCAGCATATTACCGTGTACCAATTGTTATAGATGGATTTATATCGGCAGCAGCTGCATTACTTGCCTATACCATGAATCCGGTGATCAAAGATTATATGATTCCTTCACATTACTCGCTAGAACCGGGATACAAATCTATGATGGATACTATGGGATTAGAACCATTTTTACATATGAATATGCGATTGGGAGAGGGGACGGGTTGCCCTTTAATGTTTAATATAATTGAATCAGCTCTTGCTATGATGAATAATATGATAACCTTTGAATCAGCAAAAATAGATACAGATTACTTGGTTGATATACGTGCATAAGTAATTTGTTATGGAATATATTTAGCTTTTTGTGATATAATTTAATAGACGATTATTATTGGATTCAATTTTTATATAAATACAATCCCTTGCGAAAGATGGAGGGGTGTAGTATATTGTCTATGTTGATGATGTTAATAAAAAGTACTTGTCATAAGAGGCTTTTATTAGTAAAATATACAGAGGGTAAGAAATGATTAACGAGAACTATGAAGAAATAACGTCAAAAGGTATCTTTGATGTTAAGATTCTATAAATCAGAATAAGAATTATCAATAATTTATTGAATTTAAGGAGGATTTTACAATGGCAAAAAAAGGCGGTTTTGGAGGCGGAATGCCTAATAATATGAACAATTTAATGAAACAAGCACAAAAGATGCAAAAGAAAATGCAGGATATGCAAGAAGACCTGGATAATCAAGTATTTGAGGCTTCAGCAGGTGGTGGAGCAGTTAAAGTAATAGTAACTGGTAAAAAAGAAGTAACAAAAGTAAGTATTAACCCAGAAGTAGTAGATGAAGACGACGTAGAAATGTTAGAAGATCTAATTCTTGCAGCTGTTAATGAAGCAATGCGTACAGCTGATGAGAAGGTTAACCAGCAGATGTCAAAAGTTACTGGTGGATTAAATATGCCAGGAATGTTTTAGTACCACAGAAGTTATATATAGTTAATAGAAGGATGATATAATGGACTACTTTGGAAATCAAATAGGAAAGTTAATAGAAGAATTATCAAGATTACCTGGTATTGGAGCTAAAACAGCTCAGAGATTAGCTTTTCATATTATAAATATGCCAGCAGAACAAGCAGAAAGATTATCGAGTTCAATAGTTGATGCTAAGAAACATGTAAAATATTGTAGCAAATGTTGTACAATTACAGATTCAGAGTTATGTCCTATTTGTAGCAGTCCAAAAAGAGATGTAGATACTATAATGGTAGTTGAAGATTCTAGGGATATGGCTGCCTATGAAAGAACAAAACAATACAAAGGAGTATATCATATACTTCACGGAGCAATTTCTCCAATGCTTGGGATAGGACCCTCGGAACTTAAGATTAAAGAATTATTGACTAGACTTTCTTCCGATACAATTAAAGAAGTTATTTTAGCTACCAACTCAACAGTTGAGGGAGAAGCTACTGCAATGTATCTAAGTAAATTAATAAAACCCTTAGATGTTAAGGTATCTAGAATTGCTAATGGTGTACCTATTGGTGGAGATCTGGAATACGTTGATGAAATAACTTTATCAAGGGCATTAGAAGGAAGAATAGAGTTATAGAAATATTATATTCATATATTGAAAATCATGGTTAAAAATTATTTTAATTATGGTTTTTATTTTTATTAATGAGAAAGTACTACTTTCTATTTTACATGAAATCGTATATGATGAAGTTAGTTATTTATATAGAAATGGTGTATAATAATATAATATAAATTAATTAGAAGGATGATAGATCATGAAAACAGATAATAGAATATCAGACGCTGAATGGGAAATAATGGAGATTGTATGGGATGGCAAAAAGATAAGAGCATATGATATTATTAAAAAGTTAGAATTAAAAACCACTTGGAGTGATAAGACAGTAAGAACATTGATAAGAAGGTTAGTTGATAAAAATGTATTAGGTGTTGAAAAAGAAAAATTCAATATGTACTATCCTCTATTGTCAAAAGAAGAATGTGTTAAAGAAGCAACTGATAAATTTATCAATAAAGTATACAAAGGTTCGATAGGTCTTTTGGTATCTAATTTTGTGAAGAATAATAAGCTGACACAGAATGATATAGATGTATTGAAAGATTTACTAAATGAAAATGAAACCAAAAAATAAAACCCAGTTGATGAGTTTTATTTTTTAATAAGATTTATAATAATTGATACTTTGTTTTAAATGAATTAACTTTTGATTGAGAGATAATTATGGAAAAAACGAACATCATTACCATTTTTTAAGAAAAACAATGATCCTATATCAGAAATATATTGGATATATATAGAATTGTCTCGCGCTTCTTCTGGAACAAGCAGTCTAGAAGATACTCTATTATCTATACCCACCCATTTCTTTTTAAAAAAAGTTATAGGTTCATTATTGGGATTATCGTCTTCATAGTAGTACATTCTTATAACATATTTATTGTTACACACCCATTCACTTGTGCTTTGCAGTCTTGATTCAAACTCAATATGTACGTTATCTTTATCCTTTAACAAAGGATGGCTACTAGGAATTTTAATAGTAACATAGAAGTTTTTATAATTAGCGTCAGTAAACATCCCTGTAGATATAGTACTTTCAGTTATAATAGCATTATAAGAATCAACTACATAAGGACTAATATCATCAAATAGATTATCAGTTAAAGGTTCATCTAAAGGGTTATCCTCATAATGTATGTAAATATCTTCCACTATAAATATGTAAAATAACATGGCTATGCATAAAAATGATAATACAATAAATATTTTTTTATTTAATCTCATTTCATTCCACCTTTAATATAAAGTTAAACTATAAACTTTTCCTTTATCTGAATCAATTAGTATCATGATGTTACATTTTGTATCTTGATAAAAATATTTAGTGAATGAATTAGAGCTTTCCTTGTTAATTAGTTTCATATCATTTGTTTGGGCTATTTTAATGGCTTTATCAGCAGGCATGCCTTGAATAATACCTTTATATTCAGTAGTTGTAATTTCAAGAGCTTTTCTGGATGTCCCATCTCCATCAGTGCCATCAAACCAGAACTCTACTTTTTCTCCAAGTACATTATAATATAAAACATAGTAGGGAATATTATTGGTCTTCAAAAGGAAGGTATGTACCGGCTTGATACCAAAACTAGTGCGAATATTATGTTCAGATACTCCCAAATAGCCATATACATTATGTTTGTTGTGTGAAAGAGCAGGTCTTGTACTAGTATCTTCATTAAGACCTATCAATGCTATTATTATTATCAAAATAACCGAAAAAATAATAACGGATTTGCTTTTCTTATTATAATTAGTTATCTGTGATATTCTTGCATTAGCTTCTGAACGGTCATTTATAAGCGCTTTGGCAACAATAGTGTTAGTGACTTTCGTTGAAATGGTTAATTCCAAGATTTGTATTAAAGTAAGTCCGTAATTAGTATATTCTTGGCTGCTTAAATATTGTAAGACACTCTCATCACATGCCAATTCACAATCTTTTTTACTTCTAAAAAAGACGTACCATACTAGAGGATTAAACCAATGTAATATACATACCAGCATACCCAATATATTAAATAAAACATCATACCTCTTAATATGAACCAGTTCGTGTAGAAATATATATCTTAATTCTTTATAGTCAAGGTTAGCAATAACATCTTTTGGTATAATAATTTTAGGAAATATTACTCCATAAGTCATTGGTGATGATAAATTAGAAGAAATATATAATCTAATATTTTTAGTAACATTTATCTGTTCACTACATTTATTCATGATATCTAGTATATTTTTATCAGTACATACATTAGAATTTTTGAAAAGTATCAATATATTTATATTGATATAAATAAAAATTGACAAGAAAAATAAAATGCCTATTATCCATATTATTGCAAACAGATGTTTCCAATCTATTGAAAAAGCATTATTTACAAATGAGTTTATGTTGATGTTATTTCCAATAAACTCAAAGCTATCATAAGAGGTACCTAACCTACCCAATATTAAATCATTCATATTAAAACTTAGTCTTTTGACTATTCCCATATTATAAAGTGATAATACATTTTCAAGGGGGCTAGTAGGTATCAGTAATCTAATTATAACTAATGACCATAGGGTATAAACCCATCTAGCAGTAAAATTTCTCCGGAAAAAATGTTGTAACAATAGAATAATCAGAATAAGAACAATGCCTTTAATTGAGGTTATAATACACAAATCAAATAAATAATCCAAGTCCAGCATATTAATCACCAATATATATTTAACTTAAACAGCTATACACTATTTGAATAAATTCAATATATTTTCCTTGATTTTATAAGTTGAATAGAACCAAGTAATTGCTGGCTCTATAGCAATTATTTAATTCAACTTATATATATTATATAAAAAATAAAAAAAGATTCAATAGATTTAGAAGAAATTGTTATAAAAATTTAAGAATAGAGGCGATTAACGAAAGATATCATTTACATTTTTATTAATCTATGATAATATTTAAAATAAATAATGACTACAAAAGTAATCAATGCAATGTGAAATGTATCCTATGATTAAATAGCGCATCAATGCTTTATGAAAGTATTAATCTGCCCACAATGACTACAATTGTAATCATGCAGATGATAACTATCTACATTTAAAATACTCATTTTAATATAAGAAATGCTATTAAGTATAATTCTCTTAATATAAATTCTTATTTTAAAATGTTATTTATATTATTAAGGAGGAAATTCATGAAAAAAACTACTAAGGTAATCAAGAAATCCATATCATTAATCTTATTAACGACGTTACTATTATCACAAAGCGTATCAGTACATGCAGGATTTTGGGATAAAGTAAAGGATACAGTAAAAGATACTGTAGAAGATGCAACAGACTGG